>JBBQAB010000461.1:0-6476 GCA_038198385.1 Propionibacteriales bacterium | reverse complement strand
GACCGGTTCGGCCGGCGCAGTCTGATGATCGCCTTCGCCGCGCTCTCGCTGCTGTCCACGGCCGTGCTGACCGGCGGCCAGTGGGGCGTCGGGTGGCTCTACGCCGGCCGACTGCTCACCGGCGTGGTGTCGGGCACCGTGTTCACCATCGGCACCGCCTGGGTGAAGGAGCTCTCCGACGGCTCAGACCCCGGGGTGGGGGCCCGTCGAGCGGGCGTTGCCCTGACCGCCGGGTTCGGCGTCGGTCCGCTGGTCGCAGGTCTCTTGGCGCAGTGGGCGCCAGCACCGGTCCTGCTGCCCTACCTGGTTCATCTGCTGCTGACCGTGCTGTCGCTCGCGTTACTTCCCCGGGCCCCCGAAACCCGCACCCAGACCGGCACCCGGGAGCCTGGCACGAGGGTTCCGCTGTTGCCGGACTCGGCCCGCAAGGCCCGCTTCCGCAGCATCACGGTGCCCCTTGCGCCGTGGGTCTTCGGCAG
Organism: Propionibacteriales bacterium; assembly: GCA_038198385.1. Classification (GTDB taxonomy): domain Bacteria; phylum Actinomycetota; class Actinomycetes; order Propionibacteriales; family Propionibacteriaceae; genus Microlunatus. The sequence continues at coordinate 5,997 of JBBQAB010000461.1, read as the reverse complement.
TGTGACGGTAGCGTTCACGACGCTACCGGCTCACGGGATCGGTCCGGTCGCCGGACTCCGGGTGGCCGTCCCCGGCCTGCTTGCCGCTCTCGCCCTGGCCGCCGGTTACGGCGTGCAGTCGCCCGGTCGTCGGCTCCACGCCGCCACCACGGTGCGTCACGGCGACGGACGCGGCGCCGCGGCGGCCGCCCTGGCCGTTGTCGTGCTCGGGTGCCTGGCCTCGGCGTACGCCACGGCCCGACCCGGCCTGGCCACGGCCGCCCTTGCCGCCGCGCTGCTCGGCGCCGGGTACGGGCTCTGCTTGAGCACGGGCCTGCGGGAGGTCGAGGAAACCGCAGCACCCGAGGAGCTGGGCGCCGTGGTCTCGATCTTCTACAGCCTCGCCTACGCCGGGCTCCTGGTCCCTTACCTGCTCACGTTCCTGGCGCCACGAGTCGGCTACCCCTGGGCGCTCACCGCAGCCGCTACCGCGTCGGGGCTCACCATGGTGCTCGTGCTCGTGCTCGTGCTCGTGTCGCGACCCGGCTCGAGCTCGACGCCTGGGACCCTTCCCGTCCATGACGACCGGTCACGGCACATCTAAACCAGAAAAGACACGTAAGTATCCTCGGAACGTGCCCGCCGGATCGCGGTGCCGGCACCGTCCGACACCCAGCACGGCTGGCTGGCGATCCACCGCACCCCGGGGACAAAGTCGGCAAACCACAACCGGTCCCGCTCCAACAAATTCGCGTAACCCGCCAAAGACTGCGTTACGCCGTCCACAACAGATGCGGTTGATTGCGTCGGTCTCGGTACGTCGGCAGCGACCGCACCGGCCCGCCGCGGACCACCAGAGCCCCGTCAACCTTGTCGAGACTGATCGACTCAGACCTCTCTGGGCTGGCCCACCCCCTCGACCTCGCGCTCGGGACGCCACAGAGAGCATCTCGTGGACATCCCGGCGTCCCTGGCCGACCAGATCGCAAAGCTGGTCTCCGGCTCCGACCAAGCCTCGGAGGCGGTCAGCCAGCGGCTCGCATCGTTGGCGGCTGCCCTGGGCCAGGCGGTTCCCTCCTACGCGGGGTTCACGCTGGCCCTGCGGAGCGAGGGTCAGCCCGTGACCGTCGAGGTGCGGAGCGACGGGGTCGACAGCGACGTCTCCACCTCCATGTGGGCACCCTTGGACGGGGTCGTCCGGGAGGCTCCCGCCCTCACGGTCTTCGCAACCACGCCCGGTGCCCTGGTCGACCTCGCGGCCGACCTGACCTACATCCTGCGGCAGGGGACCTCCGTGGTGCTCGACCAGCACCTCGCCGCCTTTCCGGACGAGTCGCGGGTGGCCGGCGTCGCGGCGGCCGCCGGCGTCAGCCAGGCGGTGGGGGTCCTCGTCGAGGCGGGCCGGCCGCCGGAGGAGGGTCTGCAGGAGCTGGTCCGACGGGGGGCAGCCAGCGGCCGAACCGTAGCGGAGGAGGCGCGGGTCCTGCTGGCGGAGACCGAGGCGGGTCACGAAGATCCTGGCGACCAATAGTATGAGGAGACCGAGAGACGGGGAGAACGAGCAGATGTCCCGGCAGCGAAGGTACGTGCGCAGATGACGATGGATGCAGAGAAGCCGGACCTGACGTCGTCGACTCCCGACGAGCTCCTCCCCCTGACCTCCGGCGACGTCCTGGGGGAGTTGGGTACCGACGACGAGTACTTGATGGCGACGGAGGACCTGCGTCGCTCGCTCGGGGAGCTGTCCCGGCTAGGGATGTCCGGGGTGCCCCTGCGTGACTCCCTGACGTCGGTGGCCCAGCTCGCGGTCCGGGCGATCCCCGGTGCCGACGGGGCCGGTCTGACCCTGATGGAGGCGGGCCATCCCGACACGATCGTGGCCTCGACGGACTTCGTCACCGAGGTGGACGGGATCCAGTACGGCCTCGGCGAAGGTCCCTGCATCACAGCGGCGCGGACCGGGGAGACCGTCCAGTCCGGTTCTCTGGGCGGTGACAAGCGGTGGACCAAGTTCGGTGCCCGGGTGGCCCGCCTGGGCGTGCACAGCGTCCTGTCGCTTCCGCTGGCCACCGAGAACGGCATCCTCGGGGCGATGAACGTGTACGCCCACGGCAAGCACGCCTTCACTGACGAGTCCGCCCGCGTCGGTGAGCTTTTCGCCGTACCCGCCGCGGTCGCCGCCCAGAACGCCCAGGTGCTCGCCCAGGCGCGACGGCTGGCCGAGCAGCTGCAGGAGGCGCTGGTCAGCCGGGCCATGGTGGACCGGGCGGTCGGCATTTTCATGAGCCGGACCGGTGCCACCGAGACCGATGCCCTGAACAAGCTCCGGGCGCTGAGCCAGACCCAGCACGAGAAGCTCACCGCGGTCGCCGAGCGCGTCGTCAGCGAGGCCGTACGCCGGGCCCGGGCCCGCCACGTCAGCGGGCCCTCCACCGACGAGTGAGCCCGGCTGAGGCCGACTGACTCGGGACGAATCCGACTGGCCCGGTCGACGCCGGCGGGCTAGGATCACGTATCACAGGCGTCGACCCGGCCATCACCGGCGAGCCTCCGGCAGAACAGGAGCGGTCCGACGGGCCCTCCTCACTAGAACCGGACGGGTGGCCCGTCACAGCCGACGACGAGCGGTCGTCACCGGCGAGAGCCGGGGACGGCAAGCGGGGTGGTACCGCGGTGGTCTCTGCTTGGCAGACGTCATCGTCCTCGTGGCCGACCACGAGCACGAGAGACGGGCCAGCGATGAGCACCCCAGCACACAACCAGCCAGGACCGGTCTACCCCCGGGCCACCTGCGGCGGAGCGGGCGAGCCCGGGTCGGGCGACGGCACGGCCCTCGGCGTCCCCGCCAGCCCGCGGTTCCCCGCGCTGGAGGAGCGCGTCCTGGCCTTCTGGAAGGACGACCAGACCTTCGCCGCGTCCGTGGCCCTGAATCCGGCCGGTGAGGACGGGGCCAACGAGTTCGTCTTCTACGACGGCCCGCCCTTCGCCAACGGTCTGCCGCACTACGGCCACCTGCTGACCGGCTACGTCAAGGACATCGTGCCCCGCTACCAGACGATGCGCGGTCGGCGGGTCGAGCGGCGGTTCGGCTGGGACTGTCACGGGCTGCCCGCCGAGCTCGAGGCCATGAGCCAGCTCGGCCTCAGGACCAAGGACGAGATCCTCGAGCTGGGGATCGAGAAGTTCAACGACGCCTGCCGGGAGTCCGTGCTCCGCTACACCGACGAGTGGCAGGCCTACGTCACCCGCCAGGCCCGCTGGGTCGACTTCGAGCACGACTACAAGACCCTCGACATCAGCTACATGGAGAGCGTCCTGTGGGCGTTCAAGTCCCTGCACGAGAAGGGTCTGGTCTACGAGGGCCTGCGGGTGCTGCCTTACTGCTGGAACGACGAGACCCCCCTGTCCAGCCACGAGCTGCGGATGGACCAGGAGGTCTACCAGAACCGTCAGGACCCCGCCGTCACCGTCGGCTACCGGCTGGAGACCGGGGAGCTGGCCCTGATCTGGACCACCACCCCGTGGACGCTCCCGAGCAACCTGGCCATGGCGGTCAACCCCGAGGTCGACTACGTGGTCGTCCAGGGCCTGCCGAGTGCAGCCGGGGTCAGCGAGCGCTACGTGCTGGCCGAGGCCCGGCTGGGCGCGTACGCCCGCGAGTTGGGCGAGGACGCCGCCGACCGGATCGTCCAGCGCCTCCGCGGGACCGAGCTGCTCGGCCGGCGCTACACCCCGCCGTTCACCTACTTCCTGGGTCAGGCGAACGCCCACGTCGTCCTGGCCGCCGACTACGTCACCACCGAGGACGGCACCGGGATCGTGCACATCGCCCCGGCCTTCGGTGAGGAGGACAAGGTCGTCACCGACGCCGCCGGCATCAGCGCCGTGGTGCCCGTCGACGCGGCCGGGAAATTCACCACCGAGGTGCCCGACTACGCCGGGGTCCAGGTCTTCGACGCCAACCTGCTCATCATCGACCACCTGAAGGCCATGACCCGCCGGGTCCGCGACGGGCTGGACGGGCGCGACGGGCTCGACGGGGGCGAGGACGACGAGACCGGCTCGGTCACGCCGGGCACCGTGCTGCTGCGCCAGGAGAGCTATGACCACCCGTACCCGCACTGCTGGCGCTGCAAGCAGCCGCTAATCTACAAGGCCGTGTCCAGCTGGTTCGTCGAGGTGACCAGGGTCAAGGACCGGATGGTCGAGCTCAACCAGCAGATCACCTGGGTCCCCGAGCACGTCAAGGACGGCCAGTTTGGCAAGTGGCTGGCCAACGCGCGCGACTGGTCGATCAGCCGGAACCGGTTCTGGGGGACCCCGATCCCGATCTGGAAGTCCGACGACCCGCGCTACCCCCGGATGGATGTCTACGGCTCGATCGCCGAGCTGGAGGCCGACTTCGGGGTCGCGGTCCCCGACCTGCACCGGCCCTTCATCGACGAGCTGACCCGGCCCAACCCCGACGACCCCACCGGTCAGTCCACGATGCGTCGGATCGAGGACGTGCTCGACGTCTGGTTCGACTCGGGCTCGATGCCGTACGCGCAGGTGCACTACCCGTTCCAGAACGCCGGTTGGTTGGAGCACCACTACCCGGGCGACTTCATCGTGGAGTACATCGGCCAGACCCGCGGCTGGTTCTACACCATGCACGTGCTGGCCACCGCCCTGTTCGACCGACCTGCGTTCAGCAGCTGCATCAGCCACGGCATCGTGCTGGGCAGCGACGGCCAGAAGATGAGCAAGTCGCTGCGCAACTATCCCGACGTAAGCGAGGTGTTCGACCGCGACGGGGCCGACGCCATGCGCTGGTTCCTGATGTCCTCGCCCATCCTGCGGGGTGGCAACCTCGTCGTGACCGAACAGGGGATCCGCGACGGTGTCCGGCAGGTGATGATCCCGCTCTGGAACGCCTGGTACTTCTTCTCGCTGTACGCCAACGCCGCCGGTGGGGCGGGGGGGCAGGGCTACGAGGCCCAGACGAGCACGACGTCGGAGAACGTCCTAGACCGCTACATCCTGGCCAAGCTGGGCGGCTTCGTCCGCCAGCTGACCGCGGGTCTGGACGCCCTCGACATCGCCGCGGCCTGCGACGCCACGCGCAGCTTCTTGGAGGTGCTGTCCAACTGGTACATCCGGCGTTCCCGGGACCGGTTCTGGGACGGTGGGTCCGCGGCCTCGCACGCCGCGTTCGACACCCTCTACACGGTGCTGGAGACGACCACCCGGGTCGTAGCCCCGCTGCTGCCGCTGACCGCCGAAGAGATCTGGCGCGGGCTGACGGGTGGCAGGTCGGTGCATCTGGTCGGCTGGCCCGACGCGACGACGCTGCCGGCCGACGACGCCCTGGTGTCGGCGATGGACCGGGTGCGTGAGGTCTGCTCCACGGGGTCGGGGCTGCGCAAGTCCGAGAACCTCCGCGTACGCCTGCCCCTCCGCCGCCTGACCGTGGTCGCGGAGGGCTCCGCCGCACTGGAGCCGTTCCGCGCCCTGATCGCCGACGAGCTCAACGTCCGCGAGCTGGTACTGACCGACGTCGACACCGCCGATTCGGCGTCCTTCGGGGTTCGCCAGGTGTTGCAGGTCAACGCCCGCGTGGCGGGGCCCCGGCTCGGCAAGCAGGTCCAGGTCGCCATCAGGGCCGCCAAGACCGGCGACTGGAGCGTGGCCCCCGACGGGGGGGTGACTTCGGGCGGCATCGCGCTGCGGGAGGGGGAGCACACCCTGACCACCGTGGTGGACGACGCCGACCCCGACGACCAGCGGGCCGTGGCCATGCTGCCCCGGGGCGGGTTCGCCATCCTGGACACCGCGATCACCCCGGAGCTGGCCGCCGAGGGCCTGGCCCGCGACCTCGTCCGCGCCGTGCAGCAGAAGCGGCGCGACGCCGGTCTGGACGTCAGCGACCGGATCCGGCTGACCGTGGCCGGGGACGCCGAGACGGTGGCCGCGGTGGCCACGCACGAGGAGCTCATCCGCACCGAGACCCTGACCCAGGAGCTCACCGTCTCGGCG
>JBBQAB010000460.1:0-6224 GCA_038198385.1 Propionibacteriales bacterium | reverse complement strand
GGGGGGTCTTGTCCGGCTGGGGGTTCACGCCAGGAGCGGTGGCCGAGGGCGTGGGTGCTGTCGTGGTCGCGCCCGCGGTCGGCCCAGCGCTACCTCCTACGGGCGGCGCGGTCACCCTCGGGGCGGCGGGGGTGGGTGGCTTGATCCCGGCCCCGCTGGCGTCGGCGGAAGCGGTCGCCGCCGGCTCCGACGGGCTCGTCGCAGCCGACCGCGGACTGGCGGGAACCGACGGAACCGTGCCGGCCGCCGCCCGGCGGCTCGCGGCTGCCCGCGGCGGGGCGGTGGCGGTGTCTGAGAGGCCCGCCACCGTGAGCAGGACGTCCTGGGCCAGCGCCGCGGGCTGACCCTCCCCGGGGTCGACGGAGAGCACCTCGCCGGGCCGGGCTCCCGCGGGATCGTCCTGCGCGGGCTGGACCAAGACGCTGGTGAAACCGGCGCTGGCCAGCACCCGCTGGGCGCGGGCGACGTCCTTGCCGACCAGCCCAGCCGGGATGGAGTCGTCGGCCGGCCCGACGTTGACCTGGAGCAGCACCACCGTGCTCGCGGCCACCGAGACACCGTCACCGGGAGTCTGGGCCAACACGATGCCGAGCGGACGACCGGGAGGACCCGCGACGTTCTTGAACCGTGGAGTGAGAGCGGCCCCCAGCAGCACCCGTTCGGCGTCTGCCCGCCTCGACCCGACAACGTCGGGGACGCTCACCAGCCGGGTTCGGTCGGCGGTCAGGGCGAAGACCCCGAAGCCCGTGGCCAGCAGCAGGACGGCAGTGACCAGGGCGATGACGCGGCCGCGGTGGCGACGCCGCGCAGGCGGAGTCTCGGGCTCGCGCAGAGCCGGGTCACCGAGCACCCCCCCATCAGGCCCCACCCCATCAGGCCCGACCGCACCGGGCCCGACCGTGAGCGCCTGCGCCGCGGCCGCTGGACCGGACAGGGGTGCGACCGCGGCCAACGCCCCGGCTGGCACCAGGGGGTTCAGGCGTGTCGGGTCGTCCAGCTCGACGTCATGGACGTGCCCGCCGTCGAGCACCCGCCCGATGTCGGCCGCCATCTCTCCAGCGCTCTGGTAGCGCGATCCCGGCTCTTTGGCGAGCGCCCGCAGCACGACGGCGTCCATGTCGGCGGAGATGTCGGGGTGGATACGACCGGGCGGCACCGGCGCCTCCCGGACGTGCTGGTAGGCGACGCTGATCGAGGAGTCGCCCACGAACGGCGGCCGACCCACGAGCAGCTCGTACAGCAGGCAGCCGGCGGAGTAGATGTCGGTGCGGTGGTCCACCCGCTCGCCCCGGGCCTGCTCGGGCGACAGGTACTGCGCGGTCCCCACCACGGCCGAGGTCTGGGTGAGGCTGGCCGAGGTGTCGCCAGCCGACCGGGCGATCCCGAAGTCCATCACCTTGACCGCACCCTGAGAGGTGAGCATCACGTTGGCGGGCTTGATGTCGCGGTGGATGATCCCGGCCCGGTGGCTGTGCTCCAGCGCCGCCAGCACCCCGGCCCCGATCTCCAGGGCACGTACGGGCTCCAACCGGGCACCTTCGTGCAACAACGTCCTCAGGGTCACGCCCTCCACCAGCTCCATCACGATGTAGGGCACAGCGACCCCGGTGATCGGGTCCGGCTCCTCACCGGTGTCGAACACGGCGGCGATCGCAGGGTGGTTCAGGCTGGCGACCGCGTGTGCCTCCCGGCGGAAACGAGCCTGGAACGACGGGTCGGAGGCCAGCTCCACGCTCAGGCGCTTGATCGCCACCGCCCGGTCCAGTCGGAGGTCGAGCGCCTGATGGACCTGGGCCATGCCGCCCCGCCCGAGCAACGCTCCCAGCTGGTAGCGGGCGCCGAGAACGTCGACGTCGTGCAGCATCGGCTGTCCTCTCTGACGCCCGTCCCCTCACCATGTCGGTCTGCGCACCGTCCGGTGAGGGCGACACATCGCCCCCGAGCCGATGACGGTGCCGCAGGTTCCCGCGCAGTCCCCGAACGTCAGGTAAAGAGGAACCGCACTGGCACTTTACAGCGTAAATCGATGGGCCGCCGGTGACCGCCACGACTGACATCGTAGGCGAGCGAGGGGCGGATGACCGCTAGCCCCCGCTCGCCCGGCGGGAACGTCAGCCAACCCGGGTGGGACCAGGAACAATGGGTCCGACCCGGCCGGAGACGATCGGCGGGGACGACCGCGTACGGGATCGCCTCCCGACCCCGACCGAGGACGGCCCGTGAGCACAGGTTCCGAACCCAGCGTCTCGACCGGCCCGGCGTCCCCCCGCGCGGCCGGTGGCTGGTCCCCGTGGCGGGCGGTCGTCGGCTTCGGCGTGGTGAGCCTGGCCGCCGACATGGTCTACGAGGGTGCCCGCTCGGTCACCGGGCCGTTGCTGGCCGCCCTGGGCGCCAGCGGGGCGCTGGTCGGGCTGGTGACCGGGGCAGGCGAGGCTCTCGCCCTGGTCCTCCGGCTGGCGTTCGGCTCGCTCGCCGACCGCAGCGGCCGCTACTGGACGCTGACCCTGACCGGCTATCTACTCACGGCCGTCTGCGTCCCAGCCCTGGCGGTGACCCCGTTCCTGGGCAGCGCAGGGCTGGTCCTGGCCTGTGGGCTCATCCTCGCCGAACGTACCGGCAAGGCGGTCCGCAGCCCGGCCAAGTCGGCGCTGCTGGCCCGGGCCGCCGCGCAGGTGGGACTGGGCCGCGGCTTCGCCGTGCACAAGGCTCTGGACCAGGTCGGCGCCGTGGCGGGCCCGCTGCTCGTGGCGGCCATCGCGGCGGGCAGCGGAGTCCTGTGGCCGGCCTTCGCCGCCCTGTCCGTACCGGGTGCGGTGTCGATCCTGCTCCTGGTCTGGATCCGCCGCCACCTCGGCGACGGGGACGACCTGTCCGGGGCCGTCGTCACACCCGCACCTCGGGCGACCGTTGCGACCCCGCCGGCCGTTGCCCCCGCCGGCGGCACCGGCGCCACTGGCGACACTGCCGGCAGCGCCGGCGACGGCAGGAGGACCACCAAGATCGGCGCGCCCGGTGTCCGCGCCGGGCTGCCGAGTCGGTTCTGGTGGTTCGCAGCCGCCTCGGGAGCCGCGACGACCGGACTGGTGACCTTCGGGGTCATCTCCTACCACCTGGTCAAGAGCGACGTGGTCGCACTCCCGGCCGTCCCGGTCGTGTACGCCGCCGCGATGGGCGCGGCGGCCCTGGCCGCCGTGGTCACGGGCTGGGCCTTCGACCGGGTGCACGGCCGGGTGCTCTACGTCCTTCCCTTCCTGGTGGCGGCCGTCCCGCCCCTGGCCTTCTCCGACCGGGCCGTCCTCGCCGTGACCGGAGTCGTCCTGTGGGGCGCCGCAGTCGGGTTACAGGACTCGACCGTGAAGGCGCTGGTCGCCGCCCTGGTCCCCGCCCGACGCCGCGCCACAGCCTACGGCTGGTTCGCGGCGGTCCAGGGTGCCGCTGCGGTCCTGGGTGGCACGGTGTCGGGCGCCCTCTACGACCGGTCGCTGCCGCTGCTGGTGGTCCTGGTCGCCGCCACCCAGCTGGTCGCCCTCGTGCTCCTGCTCCTCACCCTGCGCAGCGGGGAGCCCGGCGCGCCGTGACCGGTCGACCCTGAGTCGGCCAACCTGTCCCGGTCGCCCCTGACCGCCAGGACCTGCCCGGAAGTACCTGACGGCCAGAACCTGGCCGGAAGCACCTGACCGGCAGCACCTGCACCGCCGGCCCTCACCGGACCACCCGGACGGGCCCATCCCGACGGGCCGACCCGCACGAGCCGAGGCGATCCGGAGCGATCCCGGGGCGATCTCCGGCGATCCAGGTGAGCCGGGGCGAGCCTCGGGGACGGCGTACGGCTCCATGTGACGAACTGAGCGGACCGCCGGGAAGGGTCAAGAACAGGCCCATTCCAAGAAACCTCTGACCTGCGGCACCGACCATGGAGTCATGACCTCGACCACCCTGGTGCGACCGCCGGCCGCCACCACCCGACCCGTCGGCACGGCTCGCCGCGCCCCCTCGCTCGGCGTGTTCGCCGTACGGCTGCTGGTCCTCGGCGGGCTGCTCGGCGTGCTCGCGTTGTGGTGGGTCCACAGCCCGGCCACCGGCTCGCTCACCCCCGGGGCGGCGCTGACCTCGGTCGGCGAGCTCGGCGGGATGCTCGACGGGCTGTTGATCTGCGTTCAGATCCTCCTGGTGGCCCGGATCCCGTGGATGGAGCGGGCGGTCGGCCAGGACCGGCTGGTCCTGTGGCACCGCAACCTCGGGGTCAGCGTGCTGCTGCTGACCCTGTCCCACGTCTTCCTGATCGTCGCCGGCGGCGCGCTGACCGACCAGGCCACGGTGTGGACCGAGTTCTTCTCCACCACCCTCACCGAGCCGGACGTCCTGACCGCCACCATCGGAACCGTGCTCCTGCTGCTGGTCGGGCTCTCCAGCGCCCAGCTCGCGCGGCGCCACCTCTCCTACGAGGTCTGGTACTGGGTTCACATCGCCAGCTACGCCGCGGTCTTCCTCACCTTCGGCCACCAGATCAACGCCGGCCCGCTGTTCATGGCCCACCCCTACAGCCAGGCGGCCTGGACCCTGCTCTACGTCGGCACCGCGGCGGCCGTGGTCGTCTGGCGGGCGGTCCTGCCGCTCCGTGTCGGGCTGCGGCACCGGGTCCGGATCGAGCGCATCGTCGCGGAGTCCCAGGGTGTGGCGAGCATCTGGATGCGCGGTCGGCACCTCGACGAGCTGCAGACCCAGGCCGGGCAGTTCTTCCTCTTCCGCTTCCTCGCCCGCGGTCACCTGCTGTCCAGCCATCCCTACTCGGTGTCGTGGGTGCCCGAGCGCGACTGGGTGCGGATCACGGTCGGAGCCCTGGGCGACCACTCCTCGGCGCTGCACGGGCTCCACCCGGGCACCCGGGTCCTGATGCAGGGCCCCTTCGGCCGCTTCACCCCCGACCGGGTGCAGTCGGGCCGGGTGCTGCTGGTCGCCGGCGGGGTGGGCATCGGCCCGATCCGCAGCCTGGCGGTCGCCTTCGCCCGCGCCGGGCGCGACGTGGTCGTCCTGCACCGGGCCCCGACGGCCTCCGACCTGCCGTTGGCCGCCGAGCTGGAGGCTGAGCCCGGGGTCCGCCTGGTACCCGTCCTCGGCCGTCGTAACGAGCTGGGCTACGACCCGCTGGGGGCTGAGCACCTGCTGGCCCTGGTCCCCGACCTGCTGCACCGCGAGGTGTGCCTCTGCGGCTCCCCCGGTCTGGCCGCCGCCGTCACCACCACGGTCCGGTCGCTAGGCGTCCGGTCCTCCCGCATCCACCAGGAAGAGCTGAGCATGTCATGACGAGCCGAACGAAGCAGGGCGCTCTGCTGTACCTGGCCCTGATGGGACTGACCTCGGGCGTGGTCGGATTCCGGGCCTGCACCTCCGAGCCGGCCCGGGGTGCTGCGGTGAGCGCGGCCGACCCGCCGTCGGCGGCGTCGCAAAGCCACCGGGCGGGCTCGCGCCCCTCGACCACAGCGGGCTCGCCCGCGAAGCCGACCACCGGGACCCAGGCCACGACCAAGCCCAGCCCGCAGGCGCAGACGGTCACGGGCATGGTCGTCTCGACCCAGTACGGCCCGGTGCAGGTCTCGGTCAAAGTGACCGGCAGCAAGATCACCGACGTGAAGACCCTGCAGACCCCGAGCAGTGACGACCACAGCGTGCAGATCGCCGAGCGCGCGACCCCGGTGCTCCGGCAGGAGGTGCTGGCCGCCCAGTCGGCGCAGGTCAATACCGTGTCCGGTGCCACCTACACCTCGCAGGGCTACGCTCGCTCGGTGCAGTCGGCCCTGGACGCCATCGGGTTCTAACCCGTACGCCGCACGGGGCGGGCGGGGCCGACGGGCAGACGAAGACAGAACTCGGCTCCCGTGGCGTCCGCCCGGTCGAGGGCCGTCACCGTCCCGCCGTGCCGCCGTGCGACCTCGCTGACCAGCGCAAGCCCCAGCCCGTAATGTCGTCGACCGGCCCGGACCGCGCTGTCGGGCCGGTCGCTGACGAAGCGGCCGAACAGCCGGGGGGCGACCTCTGGCGGGATGCCGGGTCCGTCGTCGGCGACCCGGACCACGACCAGGTCCCGCTCCCGGCTGAGGCGCACCGTCACCACGGACTCCGCGTGGCTGACGGCGTTGTCGATCAGGGCGGTCAGGGCCCGGCCCAGGCCGGCCGGTGAGCCCTGGGCCAGGGTCAGCTCCCCGTCGGCCCGGAGCTCCAGACGG
>JBBQAB010000459.1:0-3067 GCA_038198385.1 Propionibacteriales bacterium | reverse complement strand
GACGTCGTCGAACTTGGTCGTGAACCGCAGCTGCACGCCCTCCCCGTACGCCCCGGCGCCGACCCTTCGGATGGCCTCGCTCAGCGACCCGGTGACGTGCTCGATCCCGAGCGGGTCGGTGTAGCAGGACATCTCGAAGGTGGTGCCCTCGTGGCCGCGTTCGACCGTGTTGCTGGTCACCGTGCCCTGGCCGGCGTGCGCGCCGATGCCGCCGAGCACCTCGTCCAGGTTGGCGTACACCCGGGTGACGGGTGGCCCGCTCAGCGAGCCGGCGAGGTAGCAGTACTGACAGTGCGCCGGACAGCCGCGGGCCAGGTCGATCCGCCAGTCGGCGCTGGGCGGGATGGGCTGCGGCTTCCGGGTGCTGGGCGGAGCGACCACGACCGCGAGGGTGGTCTTGGCCGCGGCGTACGTCTCGCGCTCGGTCTCCCGTCGCAGGTTGGGCAGCCGGTCCCCGCTCAGCATCTCGATCTCGCTCACGCCGGCCTCGGTACAGCGGCGGACGATCTCGTGGGCGTGCGGGTGCTCGGCGGCGGCGCGGGTGACCAGCACCCGCTTGGGGACCCACCGCCGGGGCCTGCGGCCGGTGGCCTCGGGGCCCGAGGGAACGACCTCGAGCGTGCTCACCAGTCCAGCCGTACGGCGGCGGCGGCGACCAGCTCGTGCACCGAGGCGTCCACCTCGGGCAGCTCGTCGTGGTCGAACCAGCGCACGTCGACCGACTCCTCACTCACGAGGGGCGGGGTAGGGGGAGAACGCACCAGGTACTGCACGTCCAGATGGTAGGTCGGGCGCCAAGGGCCGCACGGCACCTCGTGCCGCGACAGCCGCAGGGGCGCCGGGTCCAGGCTCAGACCTCCGAGCCCGGACTCCTCGCGCGCCTCCCGCAGGGCCGCCGCCTCGAGATCGGCGTCGGCCGGTTCGAGGTGGCCGCCGGTCTGCAGCCACCGACCCAGCCGGCGGTGCAGGGTGAGCAGCACCCGTCGGCCCACGGGGTCGCAGACCAGCGTGCTCGCGGTCAGGTGGGCGCCCGGGCAGGCCCGCGACCAGCCGTCGTCCCGGCTCGCCAGATGATCGAGGAACGCGACCCGCAGCTCGGCCTGGTCGTGGGTGGGCGCCCGCCATGCCCGCAGGGTGGCTGCGCAGCGGTCGGTCAAGCGGTTCGGGGTGGAAGCCGCCGGCGGGGGAGCGGCCGCAGCGGGGCCGCTCAGGAGCGCGGCTGACCGGGCTCGCCGGGCTGGTCTCCGCGGTCGTCGTGACCCGGGTCATCCCCAGTCGACGGGTCATCCCCACCCGACGGGTCGTCCCCGGCGCGCGGTTCGAACCCGTCCCCAGGCTGATCCGGGTCGGTGGAACCAGCTCCAGTCTCGGCGTCCAGGAGCTCGGCCAGTGCCGCGTCGAAGTCCTCGTCGGCCTGCTCCGTCTTCTCCTCCGCGGCCACGAAGCCGAGCGGGTCGTCCAGGTCGGCCGAGGTCGGCAGCAGGTCGGGGTGGCTCCAGACGGCGTCGCGCCCCTCCGTGCCCCGGGCGTCGCGGACGACGGCCCACAGGTTGGCCGCGTCCCGCATCCGCCGCGGTCGCAGCTCCAGACCGACAAGGGTGGCGAAGGTCGCCTCAGCCGGGCCCCCGGAGGCCCGGTTCCGGCGTACGGTCTCGGCCAGCGCGACCGCCGCCGGCATCCACGGGGCGCTGGCCTGGCTCACGACATCGTCCACCCAGCCCTCCACGAGGGCGAGCATGGTCTCCAGGCGCTCCAGGGTCGCCAGCTGCTCGGGGGTCTTCTGGGGTTCGAACAGGCCGCCCTCGAGCGTGGCGCTGAGCTCCTCGAGGTTGGTCGGGTCGATCTGGCCCACCGCCTGCTCGAGCGCGGAGGTGTCGATGGTGATGCCGCTGGCGTACTGCTCGACCAGGGTCAGGAGCTGGGCGCGCAGCCAGCCGGCCGAGGTGAACAGCCGCTGCCGGGCGCACTCCCGCAGGGCGAGATAGAGGGTGACGTCGGTGCGGGACTCCTCGAGCCCCTCCCCGAACGCGGCCACGTTGGTGGGCAGCAGGGCCACCTGGCCCGGCTCACCGAGCGGCAGACCGATGTCGGTGGCGCCGACCACCTCGGTGGCGAGCCGACCGACCCCCTGGCCCAGCTGCAGGCCGAACATGCTGGCCCCCGAGCTGCGCAGCATCGGCCGCAGCATCTGCTCCATCCCGGCCATACCGGGCAGGGCCCCGGCTTCGGCGTCCGGGGTGCCGAGCGCGCCCTCCATGGCGTCGGCGATGTGGGCGGCCACCGGCTCGACCAGCCGACGCCAGACGGGCATCGTGCTCTCGATCCACTGGGCGCGGCTCCACGCCGCGACCGAGGACCCCGAACGGGGGAAGTCGGTGGCCTGGTCGAGCCACACCTCGGCGAGGTTGACGGCATCGCGGATGGCGGAGGCCTGGGTGGCGCTGGGGGTCGGGTCGGGACCGAGCGACGCGGCGGTCTTGCGGGCAGTGTCCTTGGCCACCTCCCAGTTGACCCCGGAGCCGGGCTCGGTCGTGCCGCCGAAGAGGCCGCCGCCGGCGCCACCGAGCATGGAGAAGGCGTTCTGCAGCTGCGAGGCGAGCGCGTTCATGTCCCCGCCGGCCAGGGAGGAGAAGAAGGCCTCAAACGGGTTGGCCCCACCGGGCAGACCACCCCCGGGCAGCCCACTACCGGGCGCCCCGCCACCGAAGGAGCCGGACCCGGGGTTCCCGGAGGAACCGGAGCTGCCCTGTCCCGAGCCGCCCAGACGATAGGGGGTGGGGTCGGGCTTCGCGGGTCCACCTGACCCAGGAGAACCCTGGGGCGGGGTCGCGTCACCGCGGCCCTCCTGGTCGTCGGCGTCGCCTTGACCTGGCTGACGATCCTCGGCCATCCCACACTCCTGACGGGTCGGCCCGACTCGTTGGCCGGGCACGGCTGGTGCCGGTCGTCCGGCGTCGGTACCGGTCGACCTGATCCTCCAACCGTACGCGTTGCCGCCCCGTCAGCGGCAGCCGCAGGCGACTGATCGCTGACAGCGCAACATGAGGAAGCAGCCGGGGGCTCTCAG
>JBBQAB010000458.1:0-3411 GCA_038198385.1 Propionibacteriales bacterium | reverse complement strand
TATCCAGTCGCACTTCATCCGGGGAACGCACCCGATCTACAATCCCACGTACTACCTGCAGAGCGTGTTCTTCTCCTACAACTACGACGCCATCAACTTCAACCCTGAACACGTCGCCGACAACATGAAGAAGTACGGCGGTTTCATCCCGGGCATCCGGGCGGGCAAGCCGACCGAGAACTACCTCGCGTTCGTCCTGTCCCGGCTGACCTTCCCCGGTGCCCTCTACCTCGGACTGATTGCCCTGCTGCCATCGGTCGCCTTCATTTTCTTGAACGCGAACCAGAACTTCCCCTTCGGTGGCACGTCGATCCTCATCATCGTCGGTGTTGGGCTCGACACCGTGAAGCAGATCGAAAGCCAGCTGCAGCAACGCAACTACGAAGGGTTCCTCCGCTGATGAGACTCCTGATCATGGGCCCGCCGGGGGCGGGAAAAGGTACGCAGGCGAAGACGATCGGGGAGCACTACGGGATCCCCGCGATCTCGACCGGTGACATCTTCCGGGCGATGAAGACCTCCGACACCCCGCTGGCCCAGCAGGTGCGCGACATCATGGACTCCGGCGGCTACGTGAGCGACGAGATCACCGACGAGATCGTGGTGGACCGTCTCGCGCAGGCCGACTGCGACCCCGGTTTCCTGCTCGACGGTTACCCCCGGACGCTGCCGCAGGTGCACACCCTGGAGACTGCGCTGGCCGGGATGGGCCACCCGCTCGATGCCGTCCTGTGCCTGGTCGCCGACGAGGACGAGGTCGTGCAGCGGCTGCTGAAGCGAGCCGAGACCGACGGCCGCTCCGATGACACCGAGGACACCATCCGCAAGCGGCAGCAGATCTACGCCGAGCAGACCGCACCGCTGCTGGAGGTCTACCGCAGCGAGGGCCTGCTGGTCGAGGTCGACGGCCTGGGTCCGGTCGACGAGGTGTCCAGGCGTCTGTTCGACGCACTCGACGACCACACGTCGCCCAGCGCGCCAGTCGCGAGCACCCGGTAGGCACGGGACCACCGATGTTCGGCTCGTCGCGGGGCGTCGAGATCAAGACCCCTGAGCAGCTGCAGCAGATGCGTCAGGCCGGTCTCGTCGTGGCCCGCGCCATTGCCGCCACCGTCGCCGAGGCCCGGGTCGGGGTGACCACCCGCGAGCTTGACGCCGTGGCCGCTGAGGTGATCCGTACGGCCGGAGCCGAACCCTCCTTCCTGGACTACGGAGCCGAGGACGGGGTCGGCGGGTTCACGGGGGTGACCTGCCTGTCGGTGAACGAGGAGATCGTGCACGGGGTGCCCGGCGACCGGCTCCTGGCCGAGGGCGACGTCCTCTCGGTGGACTGCGGAGCGATCGTCAACGGCTGGCACGGTGACTCCGCCGTCACCGTCTTCGTCGGCGAGCCCGACCCGGCGCTGGCCCGGATGAGCGAGGCGACCCGGATGGCCATGTGGCAGGGGATCGCGGCAGCCCGCCTCGACGGCCACGTCAGCGACATCAGCACCGCCGTCGAGAGCTACGTCCGGTCCCTCGATGAGCCGTACGGCATCGTCACGGAGTACGTCGGCCACGGGATCGGGTCGGCCATGCACCAGCCGCCCGACGTGCCCAACACCACGCCCCGCGGGGGGCTGCGGCCGCTGGGCCGGATGGGACGCGGGCCGCGGATCGTGCCCGGTCTCGCGCTGGCCGTCGAGCCCATGCTCACCCTGGGCAGTCCGGACAACCACGTTCTCGACGACGAGTGGACCGTGGTCACCGACGACGGCCGGTTCGCCTGCCACTGGGAGCACACCATCACCGTGACCCCGCGGGGCCTGTGGGTGCTGACCGCCGAGGACGGCGGCGAGGAGATGCTGAGCTCGCTCGGCGTGCCCTTCGGTCCGCTGACCTGAACCGACCCTGACCTCCACCGCGGGCCCGGAGTCCGACCGAAGTCGGGCCGGAGTATTTTGTAGCCCATGAGCCAGACGGTGGACGACGACCTGTTCGTCGCGAGCGCGGAGCCGTTGCGCGGGGAGCTCACAGCCCACTGCTACCGGATGCTCGGCTCGGTGCACGAGGCGGAGGACCTCGTCCAGGAGACCTACCTGCGCGCCTGGCGTTCCTTCGGCGCCTTCGAGCACCGGTCCTCGGTCCGGACCTGGATGTACCGGATCGCCACCAACGTCTGCCTGAGCGCCCTGCGCGGTCGGGAGCGGCGCCCGCTGCCCACCGGGCTGGGTCAGGCCGCCGCCGACCCGTATGGCCCGCTGGAGTCCCGACCCGAGGTCCCCTGGCTGGAGCCGCTGCCGGACGCCCTGGTCTGGACCGGGGCGCCCGAGGACCCCGCTGTGACCGCGGTGAGCCGGGAGAGTGTCCGGCTCGCCTTCGTCGCCGCCCTGCAGCACCTCACCCCGCCCCAGCGCGCGGTCCTCATCCTGCGTGACGTGCTGGCCTGGCGAGCCAGCGAGGTGGCCGAGCTGCTCGAGATGTCGGTGGCCGCGGTCAACAGCAGCCTGCAGCGGGCGCACGCCCAGATGGCCCGGCTCGACCCCGCCGGGATTGGCCCCGACCGGGTCCGCGACGACGACCGGGCGGCGGAGCTGGTCCCGCAGTACACGGCGGCCTTCGAGGCGTACGACGTGGCCCGGCTCGTGTCACTGCTGGCCGAAGATGCGGTCTGGGAGATGCCGCCGTTCACCGGCTGGTATCTCGGAGCGGGGACCATCGGTTCGTTGATCAGCACCGCGTGCCCGGCGCAGCGTGCGGGGGACATGCTGACCGTCGAGGTCCGGAGCAACGGCCAGCCGGCGTTCGGTCTCTACATGCGGGGGACCGACGGCGCCCACGTGGCCTTCCAGCTCCAGGTCCTGACCGTACGGGACGGTCGGATCACCCACGTGGCCTGCTTCTTCGACACCGGGCTCTTCGCCCGTTTCGGCCTGCCCGACACCTGGGGTCCCGAGGAGCCGACCGACCGGGCCGCCCCGGCGCGTAGCCTGGACGGATGAGCAGCGAACTGCCGATCTCCTCGAAGTACCGCAGCACGCCCGAGGCCCCGGTCAGCGACGGCGAACGGGACGACCTGAACGCCCGGCTCAACAGTGCCTACACCGACGGGTCCCTGGACGCCGAGGACTACCAGGCGCGGCTGGACGTCCTCTTCCGGGCGACGACGCTGGGCCAGCTGGTTCCCGTCGTGGACGGGCTGCCGGCCCGCCAGACCTACGACAGCCCGGCCATCGTGGCCAGCTCGGGTGGCCGCCCCGGTGAGGTCTCGAGTGCCCGGGGGGCCGCCGGGTTCAGCCTGCTCGCGGTCGGCGGGGTGGCCCTGGGGATCGTGCTCATCGCGATCCTGTTCCTGGTCATGGTGTCCTGAGGCCGGTCACCAATCACCCGCGGCATCGGCTGCGAATCATCTGCAGAAGCCCTGATCGGGCG
>JBBQAB010000457.1:0-2826 GCA_038198385.1 Propionibacteriales bacterium | reverse complement strand
GGTGCGGGAGCTTGTCGAGCAAGTACGAGCCGCAGGCTGCGAGTGGCTGCACGTCGACTACGAGCCGCACCTTGACGGCTTCTACCGCACCGTCTGTGGATTTGAACCCACACGAGCAGGCCTGCTCCGACTATGTCGTTGACCCTTCCTCTAGCGGTCTTCCCCGGTCGCGCTAACAGGTCATGCCTGGTCTACGGAGCGTCACTACTTCTGTAGCCAGTCTGCGCTGTGGACCAGGTGGGCGGGTCAGCGACTGCGGGGCGGGTGGCCTCGGCTGCTCGGCTCAGCGCGTCGGCTCGTTGCTCGGCGCGGTCGAGCAGCTCCAGGTCGGCTTTGGTGTGCAGGCGGGCCGCTTCGACCAGCAGGCTGACTAGCGGTGCCTCCTGCTGTTCACGGGCTAGCCGGTCGAGTCCGCGGAGGCGGCCGAGTTCGTGGGTCCGCTGCCGTTGCAGGACGCCCAGGACGGTCTCCTCGCCGTGGCGGGCGGCGGCCATCAGCTTGAGGACCAGGTCGTCGCGGAACCCGCCGCTGCGTGCGACTGGTTCGGCGAGCCAGCGGTCGAGCTCGGTGCTGCCGGCCGGCGTGAGGGCGTAGACGCGGCGGTCGGGCCGGTCGGTCTGCGGCACCAGCGAGGAGGTGACGTGGCCGTCGCGGGCCAGCCGGTCGAGGACCTGGTAGAGGTGGCCGATGTTGAGCCCACCCCAGGAGGGCCCGACGGCTTCCTCGAAGGCGGCGCGGAGCTGGTAGCCGTGGCAGGGGCCATCGCTCAGCAGCGCGAGTACGGCGTGCTGGATCGCCACGGCCCGATCCTTCCACGACGTCGGTCGGTTGCTTGCATTGTCACAATGTAGCGGTGAGACTGCACGGGTGCTGAGAATGGTTCTGGGGCAGCTGCGCCACCGCGTGAGCCGAAGCTTGGCCCTGCTAGCGGCGATTGCGCTGGCCACGACGAGTTTTACGGTACTGACGGGGGCGGCGGAGACGTCCCGGCTGCAGGTGCGGGGGACGGTGGACGCCAACTTCCGGTCGAGTTATGACCTGCTGGTTCGTCCGGTCTCTTCCTACTCGGCGCTGGAGCGGGAGCAGGACCTGGTGCGGCCCAACTACCAGTCCGGCATCTTCGGTGGCATCAGCCTCGACCAGCTCGCGCTTGGTCAGGGACGCGATGTGGCCCTGGGTGCGGCGGTGCAGCTCCTTGGCGTGGTCGGTGAGCATCCCTGGGTGGCTGTCGGCGAGCAGGATGTGGGCTTCGAGGGCGCGGAGCAGGTCGGTCCAGCCGCGCATCCCGGTGTCGGTGGTGATGTCGAACGGGGCGACCTCGCAGCGGGTGGCGCGGCGTGAGGTCTGTGCGTAGACGGCGTCGGGGCCGAGGATCCCTTCGTCGAAGAACCGTTTCTCCCGCAGCCGGACGCCGACGTAGATGAACGTGACCGGCATCTCGTTCGCCAACCCTTTCAGGTGGTTGGACACTTCTTGGCCGTTGCGGTGCCGGAAGTCGACGAAGTGGAGGTCGTCGATCACCACCAGCTGCGTCTCACAGGAGGCGACGCAGTCGACCGCCAACGCCCCGAGCCGGGTCGAGGACGCCCTGTTGGCGGCGGGGTGGCCGTAGAAGGCCAGGATCTTCTGGTTCAGCCCTTTCAGGGTGATCCCGGCGGACAGCGGGATGAACGCGACCGGCAGCCGCTGATGCCCGCCAGCGGTTTTGGGGCCGTGGCGGCGGTAGGTGCGGCGGTGGAACTCGCGGGCGTACCGGGTCGCGATGGTGGTCTTCCCCAGTCCGGGTGCGGCGTCGATGACGACGGAGCCGCGGAGCCGGTCCGCGTCGCGCCGGTTCGACGCCATCACCTGGTCAATTGTTGCGAAAGCTGAGCTGAGCTGGTGGGTCTTCACGGTGGGCAGGTTCGCGTTCCACACCATCCGGGCCTCGGTGTAGTCCTCCAGCTCCTCCCCGTTCATCCGGGCTACCCCGGCGCGGGTGAGCTGCTCCAGCGGTTCCCGGGCGGCGGTGTTCACGAACGCGTCCCAACCGGCCTTCGACGCGAGCTGGAACCGTCCCGGCCCGTTCGCCTGCAGCCACCGCGCCCACCGGTTCATGACGGCCGCTGGTTCATGATGAGCAGCGGTTCATTCGTCGAACACCTCGAGCCCGTTGGCGTCGGGGTGCTGTTGGTAGTAGCGGGTGAAGACGTCGTCCAGGTCGTCGGTCAACACCTCTTCTTGCTGACGGCGGCGGGTCAGGAGGTCCACCACGCCCGGCACCGACGCTGTGTCCCGGGCGTCCGCAGGGTCGGTAGTGTCGCCGCCAGCGTTGGCGCGTTGGGTGCTGAGCCGGATGGCCAGGTTCCGGTCCCGGCGGCTGGCGACCTCACCGGCCGCCCAGTCGCCCAACAGCTCCTGCACGGCTCGCTGCGGGTCGACATGCCTGTGGGTCGTGGCACCGAGGGCGCGGACGTAGGCGGCGGCGTCGGCGGAGAACGGGGCGTCGATCTGGGCGGCGTGTTCCCACTCCAGCTGGTGCCAGGCGTGGGTGGTGGGGTCGCGGAAGTGGACGGTGCGGATGTCGTCGCGGTCGACCATGAACGGCCACTTCCCCGAATGGGCGCCGCCGTAGGGGGAGCGGGTGCCGCGGTAGTCGTTCACCCCGGGGCCGTCGTAGCGTTGCCCGTTGATCTCGACGCCGTAGTGCTGGATGGTGCGCCACTCCACCTCGAGGAAGTCATAGACCAGGTCCGCATTGGCCGGCAGCCGCAGCCGCCCGGCCGCGGCGACCCCGCGGATGAACATCTCCGCCGGCGACAGGTCCGCCCGTGGTTCGAGTGGGTC
>JBBQAB010000456.1:0-5223 GCA_038198385.1 Propionibacteriales bacterium | reverse complement strand
CCGCCGGCCCCGGCGCGGGTCGAGCGGGTAGAGAGCCAGATCGTGCCTACGGGCTGTACGTCCTGTGACCAGCCACTCCTCGACCCGGCACCGCGGGCCTGCCCCGTTCGACCTGCCCCGTTCGACCCGCCCCGTTCGACCCGCCCCGTTCGACCCGCCCCGTTCGAGTCAGGCTGTCCTGCTCAGGCCGTTCGGCTCAGGCCGTGGTCTCCCCGGCCAGCGACCACCGGATCGCGGCCAGCGCGGACCGGGCGAGCGGGCGGATCAGAACCCGGTCGGTCAGGGGCAGCGAGGGCAGTAGCAGCGTGGTGCGCGCCCAGGTCGGCAGGATCGAGACGGCGGCGGCGGCCAGCACCGAGTAACCGGCCCGGGCGGCGCCCGAGAGCGGCGGCTGCCGGAGCAGCAGGTCGACCGTCTGCCGGGCGGCGGGGGACATCCGCAGCTCCGGGGCGTACGCGGCCAGCTGCACCTCCATCTCGGCGACCGTCCGTGGGGCGTCGACCACGCCGAGCTTCTCGGCGGTCAGGGCGCTCTGCGCGACGTAGGTGTCCGCGTCGGCGGGGCTGAGTGGCTGACCGCCGAAGGCCTGGTGGCTGGCCAGGAAGCTGTCCATCTCGGCCAGGTGCACCCATCCGAGCAGGTGCGGGTCCGAGGCGGCGTACGGCTCCCCGTCCGGTGTGACCCCGACAATCCGCCGGTGCACCGCCCGGACAATGCGGATCTGACGCTCCGCGTCGGGGATCGGCCCGTAGGTGGTCGTGGCCAGGAAGGTGCTCGTCCGCTGCAGGCGCCCCCACGGGTCGGTGCGGAAGGCGGAGTGCTCGCTGACCCCGTGCATGGCCACCGGGTGCAGCGACTGCAGCAGCAGGGCCCGGATGCCGCCGATGAACATGGCCGTGTCGGCGTGCACCCGCCAGATCACGTCGTCCTCGGTGAACCAGCGGGGGCCGGGGGCAAACCAGATCTTGGCGTGAACCTGCTCGAAGTCGTCCCCGGCGATGCGGCCCCGGACGGCACGGGCCAGACTGGCCCGTGGGCGGTCCAGCAACGCGACGGGAAGGACCAGCAGGCGGGCTGGCGCAATGGGTGAGTCGATCACCTCGCGGATCGTACGCTGGGACCAAAATCACCGATGCTCGACGAGGAGCTGGTCATGGGACGGTACGCGGACGACCACCGTCGCAGTCTGGACGACCCGGCCGGCTTCTGGGGTGAGCAGGCGGCCGCGGTCGACTGGTTCGTCAAGCCGCAGCGGGTGCTCGACGACAGCCGGGACCCGATCTTCCGCTGGTTCAGCGGCGGGGTTCTGAACACCTGCTTCAACGCCCTCGACCGGCACGTGATCCGGGGAAGGGGCGAGGAGCTCGCGCTCATCTTCCACTCGGCGATCTCGGGCGCCCGCCGGACCTACACGTACGCGGAGCTGCTGGAGCGGGTGGCCCAGTTCGGAGGGGCCCTGCGCGAGCTCGGGGTGACCGCCGGTGACCGGGTGGTGATCTATCTGCCGATGGTGCCCGAGGCTGCGATCGCCATGCTCGCCTGCGCCCGCATCGGGGCGGTCCACTCGGTGGTGTTCGGCGGGTTCGCCGCGAGCGAGCTGGCCGCCCGGATCGACGACGCCCAGCCCAAGGTGGTGGTGTCGGCCTCCTGCGGTCTCGAGGCCGGCACGGTGCTGCCCTACAAGCCCCTGCTGGACGCGGCGCTGGAGAAGTCCACCCACCAGCCCGACTACTGCGTCATCTACCAGCGGCCGGAGCTCACGGCCGACATGGTCGAGGGCCGCGACGTCGACTTCGGCCTGCTGATGAAGCCCGGGTCGTTCCCGCCCGCGGTCTGCGCCGAGGTCGCCGCGACCGACCCGCTCTACATCCTCTACACCTCCGGCACCACCGGTCGGCCCAAGGGGATCGTCCGCGACCACGGCGGTCACGCGGTGGCCCTGACCTACTCGATGGGGGCGGTCTACGGGCTCGGCCCCGGCGACGTGATGTTCACCGCCAGCGACGTGGGCTGGGTCGTCGGCCACTCCTACATCGTCTACGCGCCCCTGTTCGCGGGGGCGACCACGGTGCTCTACGAGGGCAAGCCGGTGGGGACCCCGGACGCCGGCGCCTTCTGGCGGGTAGTCGCCGAGCACCGGGTCAACGTCATGTTCACCGCACCCACCGCCATCCGGGCCATCCGCAAGGTGGACCCCGAGGCCACGATGCTCGACCAGTTCGACCTGTCGAGCCTGCGCACCCTCTTCCTGGCCGGCGAGCGTCTCGACCCGGACACGTACGCCTGGGCCACCGACAAGCTGGGCATCCCGGTCCTCGACCACTGGTGGCAGACCGAGACCGGCTGGGCGATTGCCGCCAACCCCCGCGGGCTGGAGGACCTGCCGCTCAAGTCGGGCTCACCCTCGGTGCCGATGCCCGGCTACGACCTGTCCATCCTGGGCCCGCTCGGAGCGCCGCTGCCGGCCGGTGAGGAGGGGGTCATCGCGCTCCGGCTGCCGCTACCGCCCGGCACCCTGGCCACGCTGTGGGGAGACGACGGCCGCTTCGTGTCCGAATATCTCTCGGCCTACCCGGGCTTCTACCTGAGCGGGGACGGCGGCTACGTCGACGAGGACGGCTACGTCTTCGTGATGGGCCGGACCGACGACGTCATCAACGTGGCCGGCCACCGGATGTCGACCGGCTCCATCGAGGCCGTGCTCGCCTCCCACCCGGCGGTGGCCGAGTGCGCCGTGATCGGGGTGGCCGACGAGCTCAAGGGGCAGGTGCCGCGGGGGCTTGTGGTGCTCAAGCAGGGCGTCACCCTCGACCCGGCCCAGGTCAGCGCCGAGCTGGTCGCGCTGGTCCGCTCCGAGGTGGGGCCGGTGGTGGCCCTGCGGCAGGTCGACGTGGTGGCCGGGCTGCCCAAGACCCGCTCGGGCAAGATCCTGCGCAAGACCATGCGCCAGATCGCCGACGGGGAGCAGGCGGTGGTCCCCTCCACCATCGAGGACCCCGCGGTCGTCGAGGCGCTCCGTCCGGTGCTGCGACCCTGAGGCGGGCCTCCTGGCTCGGCCCCGGCCCCGGACTCGGCCCCAGACGAGCCGGCGCGGGGGACGGATGGCCCAGCCGGGCGGCCGCGTGCCAGCATGGCGGCCATGCTGACTGCCTGGTCCGAGCTGGCCAACCTCTTCGACGCACACGACTACACCGTGGATGCGGTGGTGGAGCTGATCGGTGAGCCGGCGCACCGCGCCATGGGCCGCAACGCCACCGTCGCGGCGGTCCGGGCGGTGGGCGACCGGACGGACCCGCTGGCCACCCTGACCCGGCTGTGGCCGCTGCAGCGGGTGGTGGACCGGGACGCCCTCGAGCGGGCGCTGCCCGGGATGGTCGAGCCCCTGGTCACCGACGGCATCCTGACCGCGATGGGCCATCAGGTGCTGGCCGCGGTCGACATCCGGCCCTACGCGAGCGACGACGGGGCCAGCGGGTGGGTGGTCTCGGACCTGTCGCCCGGGCTGGACACCGTGACCGCGCCGATGCGTCCCGACTTCGTCCTCGGGGTGTCCTCGGCGTCGGCGACGCTGAGCCAGCTGACCGTCCGGAACCCCGTACGCCGGGCCCTCGACCTGGGCACGGGCTGCGGGGTCCAGAGCCTGCACCTGTCCCGGCACGCCGACGAGGTGGTGGCCACCGACCTCAACCCGCGGGCCCTGGAGCTGGCCGCGATCACGGCCGAGCTGAACGGGGTCGAGCTCGACCTGCGCCTGGGAAGCCTCTACGAGCCGGTGGGCCAGGAGACGTTCGACCTGATCGTCTCCAACCCCCCGTACGTCATGTCGCCGCCGTCGGAGGAGGTCGAGCGGCTGACCTACCGCGAGGGCAACACCGTCGCCGACGGCCTCGTCGAGCAGGTGGTCACCGGGGGCGCGGCCCGGCTCAACCCGGCCGGGGTGCTGCAGGTGCTGGCCAACTGGGCCCACGTCCGCGGCCAGGACTGGCAGGACCGGATCCGGGGCTGGGTGGCCGGGACCGGCTGTGACGTGCACGCGGTCCAGCGGGAGGTGCTCGACCCGTACGAGTACATCGAGCTCTGGCTCGCCGACGCCGGTCTGGCCGGCTCCCCGCTCTACCCGGCGCGCTACGCGGCGTGGTGCGACTACTTCGAGGCACTGGAGATCGAGGCCGTTGGCATGGGCTGGCTGGTCCTGCACCGGACCGACCGCGCGGTCCCGCACGTCGTGGTCGAGCACTGGCCGCACCCGCTGGAGCAGCCGATCGCGCCGGCGCTGGAGGCGGAGCTGGTCGCGGTGGACCTGCTGGCCGGGCTGGACGACCAGGCGCTGCTGACCCGGACCTGGACCCTGGCGTCCGACGTGGTCGAGGAGACCCAGGGCGCTCCCGGCCTGGCCGACCCCCAGCACCTGGTGTTCCGGCAGCAGCGGGGCTTCCGCCGCGCCGTCCAGCTCGACACCGCGATGGCCGGGGTGCTGGGGGCCTGCGACGGGGAGCTCCGGCTCGACCAGATCGTGACCTCGGTCGCCCGGCTGCTGGAGATCGACCCCGCCACGCTGGCCGCGCAGATGGTCCCCCAGGTCCGCACGCTGGTCCGCGACGGGCTGTTGCTGGGGGCCGACGAACCCCGGTGAGCGGCCCCGACGGGGCCACGACCCGGCGCGTCCGGCGTCCGCCGCACGCCGAGGTTTGGTCGTCTGGTGGCACTCTGGCCGTAGAGTGAGCGCGGCTGGACCCGATGAGGGGGTCGGAGGACCCAGCCGAGACCGACGAGCCAGGCCGTCTTTTCCGGTGCCGGGCCGACAGAAGGGTACGGAGTGGCAGCGAAAGCAGGTGGCCGTCGACTCGTGATCGTGGAGTCACCCACCAAGGCGACCAAGATCGCGAGCTATCTCGGCGACGGTTACATCGTCGAGTCGAGCCGCGGTCACGTCCGCGACCTCCCTACCGGTGCCGCCGAGGTCCCCGCCAAGTACAAGGGGGAGAAGTGGGCCCGTACGGGGGTCGACGTGGACAACGGCTTCGAGCCGCTCTACGTGGTCAACCCCGACAAGCGCGCCACCATGCGCTCCCTGAAGGAGGCGCTCGCCGGGGCCGACGAGCTGCTGCTCGCCACCGACGGTGACCGCGAGGGTGAGGCCATCGCCTGGCACCTGCTGCAGGAGCTCAAGCCCAAGGTCCCCGCCCGCCGGATGGTGTTCCACGAGATCTCCCCGCAGGCCAT
>JBBQAB010000455.1:0-11506 GCA_038198385.1 Propionibacteriales bacterium | reverse complement strand
GACCCCGTCCCACTTCATCTCGAAGACCCAGTCGTCCTCGGGCCCGAAGGCCTCCACCGTGGTCAGGGTGGCCAACATCGGGGCCACCGGCTCGGGGAGGCCGGCGGGCGCGCCGTCCACGTCGGTCACGGCGGTCGGGATCTCGGAGTTCACGGGCTGGGGGTCCGGAGGCTGGGGGTCGGGGGGCCGGACCTTGCGGGCGGGCTCGGCCGCGTCGCCGGTGAGATTGTCGTACGCCGGCGGCTCGGCCATCAGGTGCATCAGCCACTGCCTGTCGTTGCGTCCTCTGCCTCCGGTGTGGATGAAGGCGAAGGTCGCCTCGGCCCCGCCCAGCCCACCTTCGGGTCGGCCCTGCAGGGTGGCGATCACCTCGCGACCGTCGCGCCACTTGTGCAGCCGGTAGGTGCCGGCGTCCCAGATCGTGACGTGCCCGCCGCCGTACTCACCGGAGGGGATGCTGCCCTCGAACGAGCCGTACGCCAGCGGGTGGTCCTCGGTCTGCACCGCGAGGCGGTTGGTCCGGGTGTCGGTGGGCGGCCCCTTCGGCACCGCCCAGCTGACCAGGACGCCGTCGTGCTCCAGCCGTACGTCCCAGTGCAGCGCCCGCGCGTGGTGCTCCTGGATCACGAAGGTCCGTCCGTCGGCGGCGTCGGGCGGGGTGGCGGGCACCGGCTCGGGGGTCCGGGCCGGGTCCCGCATCCCGCGGTAGGTGGCCAGCCGGTCCTGGGTCCCGGCGGAGCCGGCCGGGGGCGCGGCGGAGCCGGCCGGGGGCGCGTCGGAACCGGCTGGCAGCAGCACGGCCAGGGGGTCGCCCCGCTCGGCCAGCCGCTCCAGCACCTCCAGGTAGGTCAGCTGAGCCAGTCCGCCGCCCTCCACCTCCGCCCAGGTGCGCGGGGCGGCCACGGTGGGCTGGTCCCGACCTCGCAACGAGTAGGGCGAGACGGTCGTCTTGGCCCCGTTGTTCTGGCTCCAGTCGAGGAAGACCTTCCCGTCGCGCTCCGAGCGCTTCATGCTGCTGATGACCTGGTCGGGATGGTCGGCCTCCAGTGCGCGGGCCAGCTCCCGGGCCACCGCGGTGGCCTGGTCGGGGCTCAGCGAGCCGTCGAGGGGGGCGTAGAGGTGGATGCCCTTGCTGCCGCTGGTGACCGGCACCGGGTCGTGACCGATGTCGCGCAGGATGGCGCGGGCGAGCACCGCGATCCGGGCGCAGTCGTCCAGGCTCACACCCTCCCCGGGGTCGAGGTCGAGCACCAGCCGGTCCGGGGGCCGCGGCTGGCCGTCGGGGCCGAAGCGCCACTGCGGTACGTGCAGCTCCAGTGAGGCCAGCTGGGCGAGCCAGGTCAAGGTGGCCAGGTCGTTCACCACCGGGTAGTCGTTGTCGCGGCGACGGTGGGCGATGGTGCGCCGCGCCACCCACTCGGGGGTGCCCGCCGCCAGGTCCTTGGCGAAGAAGACGGTAGGGGCCTTGCCGCCGGCCCCGACCGGGCCGACACCGTCGGGCCAGCGCTTCCGGGTTGCCGGTCGCTCCCGCAGGTGGGGGAGCAGCACCTCGGCGATCTCGGCGTAGTAGGACAGCACGTCGGCCTTGGTCGTCTGCGTCTGTGGGTAGAGCACCTTGTCCAGGTTGGTCAGCCTGAGGACGCGACCGTCGACGGTCACCGCCTGCTCGGCCTCCGGCTTGCCCGCCACCGGCCCAGTATCACCGAGCGGTCCGACACCTCGGCGTCCGGCACGACGCGGCTTGACCATCTGTACGAATACCGCGCGGCGGGGGCGACCGCGCTTTAGGGTGAAGACAACTCGACGGCGCCTGCCGGACGGGCGTAAGGCCGGCGTGCCCGGCCCTGAACTGGAGGTAGCCGATGAGCATCGGACTCGGTGTGGTGCTGATCGTGGTAGGGCTGGTCTTGCTGTTCGCCCTGAACGTCAACATCCCCTACGTCAGTGACGACACCCTGGGCATCATCCTGCTGGTCGCCGGTGTGCTCGTCGTCATCCTGTCCCTCGCCCTCAGCACCCAGCGCAGCCGGGCCTCGCGGGTCACCCAGACCACCGGCGGCCCTGGCGCAGTCGGGAGCCGGACCGAGGTCGTCGAGGAGCGCCGCGACGTCCCGCCGACGACCCTCT
Source organism: Propionibacteriales bacterium (assembly GCA_038198385.1). Lineage (GTDB taxonomy): Bacteria > Actinomycetota > Actinomycetes > Propionibacteriales > Propionibacteriaceae > Microlunatus. The sequence goes on along the minus strand of JBBQAB010000455.1, from coordinate 9,379 downwards.
GACCTGACCGGGAGCACCGTTCTCTCTCAGCGGGGGACGGTCCAGAACGCCTGGTCGCCGAGGGAGTTGCGGTAGCGGACCCGGTCGACCCGGACTGACGCGCGCGTGTCCTCGAAGGGCAGCCAGCCCTGTGCGCACTGGCCCGTCCGGTAGCGCTGGCTCTGCGGGAACAGCGGCGTAGCGGTGTGGGACGCGTCGAACACCCAGGGCACGTAGCCGAAGTGGGTGCCCGCCGTCGCCACCCATGGGTCCCAGCTGATCCGGGTCCGGCCCCCGGTCGAGCCCCCCGGCAGCTTGCGTACGCACACCTTCGCGTACGCCCGGAAGCCCGCGTCGTCCTGGCGAGTCTTGGTCACCCGTACGGTGAAGGACCCGAAGGTGGCGGTGGAGCCGAGCGCAAGCTGCGGTGAGGCGCCACGGGTGACGGTCCAGGAGGCCCGGTCGCTGCCGCTGGTGTAGCGGACCTGGCTGATGTCAGCCGTGCCCGGGACTGCGAAGGGGACCCAGCCGCTCACGCACGACCCGAGCGCCAGGTTGCTGCGCACCGGCACGTCGTGGCCGGCCCACGGGTCCTGGCCCTCCTCGAACGACCCGGGCGCCACGCCGCCGGTCACGCGCCAGCTCTCCCACCGGAAGGGGACACTGCTGGCCCCGGTCGGCAGGCTGGTGGCGCAGGCCTTGACCTGGGCGCTGAAGAAGTAGGAGTCACTCGTCCGGTCCGTCCGGGTGACGCTCACGTCCAGATGGGACAGGTGGACGGTGGTGCCCACACGGACCGTCGGCGGCACTGTCCTCGCGGTTGCGACGGCGGGCAGCGATGATCCTGTGGCGAGCAGGGCCACAGCCCCGGCACCGAGGACGGCCCGGAGGCCCCGGTGCAGGCGGTGGTGAGGGGCGATGGTCATGTGCAGCTCCTGAGGTTCGGGGCGTCAGTGCCCAGCAGACAGGAGCCGTTCATCCTCGCCTTGATGCACCGGCGGGGCCGATCTTCGGGATGGGGTCAGGCGACGCCCGCGAACAGCGGCGGCAGGACTAGAAGCATGGTCGCCGACCAGGTGATGTGGGTGATCATCGGGGCGAGCACGCCCCCGCCGGCCCGTCGCTGCAGGCCGACGACCGCGCCCAGGACGAGAGCGGCGAAGACCAGGACCGGGTTGCCGCCGGCCACGGTGGCCAGACCGTAGATCGCGGTCGAGATCAGCACCGGGTGCCGGACCCCGATGGCGGCGAAGAGGGCCCCCCGGAAGAACAGCTCCTCGGCCAGGCCGTTGACCACCGTGATGCCGAAGACCAGCGCCAGGTTGCCGGCCCGGGCGTACCCGAGGACCCCGTCGGTCAGGCCGGCGAGCGGGGGGATCTGGCGGATGACGAGCGCACCGACCACGAACACCGCGGCCAGCAGGAGGCCGACCAGGAACGGGGTGATGATCGGCCGCCGCCGGGCACCGAGCAGCTCGATCCAGCCCAGGTGCAGCGGGCCGGACACGAAGCTGCCCACCGCCCAGGTGCCAGCCAGCCCGAGGGTCAGCAGATAGAAGGCCGGGTCGCCCTGGCGGGTGGAGAAGCTCAGGCCCAGCAGGGTGGCGCCGATGACCAGCGTCACGACGACAACGATGCGGCGCCGACGGAATGCGGCGTCGGATTGGCGGTGGTCCCGCTCGACCCGGTCGACGAGCAGCGGACGGACGACTGACGCCGCGCCCCGGGTCCACCGGGTGCGCCGCCCCCTGGTGGAGCTCATGAGCGGGTGGTGGGCTCGGCGTCGGCCTGGGCGGACCGGCGTTGCTCGAACGCCTCGCGGACCGCGTCGTCGTAGCGCATCGGCTCCCCGGGCACGACGTCGCGGATCGAGGTGTCGCCGACGACAACCTCGTTGCTCATCGAGTCGATCAGGTTGCGGCTCGTCTGCTTGTCCACGTCGGTGACGAAGGCGAGCCAGTGCGACGACAGCCGGGGGGTGAGCAGGGGGATGGCCAGCATCGGCATCGGCCGGCCCAGGTGGATGCGGGAGACGCGCTGCATCATCTGCGCGTACGTCAGCACCTCCGGCCCGCCGATGTCGAAGGTCCGGCCGAGGGCGGCGTCCGGCTCCAGCACCCCGACCAGGTAGCGGATCACGTCCCGCAGCGCGATGGGCTGGGTCTTGGTCGTCGCCCAGTGCGGGACGACCATGGCCGGCAGGTGCTCGACGAGCTGCCGGGTGATCTCCCAGGAGATGCTGCCGTGGCCGACGACGATCGCGGCGCGCAGCACCGTCACGGGCACGGAGCCCTCGGCGAGCAGCCTCTCGACCTCGCGGCGGGAGCGGAGGTGGGCCGACAGCTCTTCCCCCTCGATCCCCAGACCGCCGAGGTAGACGATCCGCTGGACCTCGGCGCCCTCGGCCGCGGCGGCGAAGTTGCGGGCGGCCTCGGCGTCCTTGGCCTCGAAGTCCTCACTGTCCAGGGAGTGCACCAGGTAGTACGCGGCGTAGACCCCCTGCAGCGCCCGGTCCAGGCTCGCCGGGTCGCTGACGTCGCCGGCCACCGCCTGGCCGGCCCCGTGGTAGGACTCGGGGTGTCGGGTCATGGCGCGTACGGTGTGGCCGGCCTCGACCAGCGCCCGGCTCAGGTGGGAGCCCACGAAGCCGGAGGCTCCGGTCACCAGCACGGTCAACGACATCCGCCACCCCTTCTCGGCCCCAGAACGAGGTGAGCCTACCCGGCCAGGGACAGGAGCCCGGGAGCACGCCGCGCCGGGTGGTCGGCGCTGGCGGGGCCCGGCGGGCCTCAGGTGGTGGCGGGGGTGCAGACGGTGAGCGCCCCGGGGACGACCTCGGCGACGAGCTTGCGGCACTCGCCCTCGACGTCGCCGTCCATCTCATAGTTGTCCTTCTGCTTGAGCACGATCTCGACCCGCTTGCCGACCCAGTCGTCGACCTTGTCGTCCCGGAACGGGCGCCGGGTGAGCAGCCGCAGGAACACCCGGACCCAGTGCAGAACGTTGTGCGGGGAAGCGACGTAGACGTTGAGCAGACCGTCGTCGGGCCGGGCCTCGGGGATCAGGGTGATGTTGGCCTGCAGGTCGCCGACGTTGGCGACTACGCACAGCATCGCCGTACGACGGTGGGCGCGGTGTCCATCCACCCGGATCGTCGCCTTCATCGGCAGCCGACCGAGGGTCTTGCCCGCGGCCAGGAAATAGGCGACCGGGCCGATCTTGGCCTTGAGGTCGTCGTTCGTCTCGTCCATGATCATGGCGTCCAGGCCGGCTCCGGCCATCACCGCGAAGTGCTCGGACCGACCCTCGTCCACGGTCAGCTTGATGAGGTCGATGGTGCGACTGTGGTCACCGAGGGCCACGTCGATGGCCTTGTCCTCGGCCAGCGGCAGCCCGAGGTTGCGGGCCAGCAGGTTGCCCGTCCCGGCCGGCACCAGACCCAGGGGGATCCCCGTTCCGGCCAGACCGTCGGCCACGATGCGGATCGTCCCGTCCCCACCGGCCCCGATCACCCGGTCGACCTTGGCCTCGACCGCCTCGGCGGTCATCCCGCGACCCGGGTCCTCGGCGGAGGTCTCCAGCCACAGCGGCTCGTCCCAGCCCGCGGCACCCAGCCGGCTCGTGACGGTATCGCGGAAGTCGTCGGTCACCTTGATGGGGTTGTAGACGACAGCCAGCCGACGTGTGGTGCTCGGGTCCTGCTCAGGCATGCTGCTCCTCGTTCCGACCCGGCCCGACGACCGTGACGACGCCATGATTCCAGACGGAGCGGGGCGCAGGGACCGGCGCGAGGAATTCGTGGCGCCTGCCGGGGTCCGCCCCGGGTCTCACCCGGGGTCGGTCAGGGACGCCAGCGCCTCCCGCGCCCGTCGGGCGTGTTCCTGGCCCTCGGTGGCCCGCTCCCGGGCGACGCGGGCGGCGGTCCGGACCGTGGTCTCCTCGGCCTCGGCGGCGGCCAGCCCGCGGCGGAGCTCCTCGACCCGTTCCGTTGCGCGGTCGGCCTGCGCCGCGGTCCTGGCGGCCTCGGTCTCGGCCTCGGCGGCGCGTCGCTCCGCCTCCGCCGTCGCCTCCCGGGCCGCGGTCAGCTGGGTGGCCAGGACCTCCGCCACCCGACGCTGCGCCGCCCGCTCCGCCGCCTGGCCCTGGGTTCCGGCCGACTCCCCGGGTGGGTGCGTGGCCTGGCTTCGGGGTGCGGGAGTCGCCTCCCCGGCCGGCGCCGAGGCGGCCAGGGCGCTCAGCAGGTCCCCGGGCCCGAAACCGGCCCAGGTCGCCGCCTGGGTGAGGTGACCCCGGCGTACGAGGTCGGCCACCACCGCGTCGCCCAGCGCCGCCTGCAGGGTCGCGCCCAGCTCCGAGACGGCACCGTCGGGGGCCCGGTAACCCCGTTCGGCCCCCAGCGCGACGGCCCGCCGGGCCAGCGCATCTAGCTGCCGGCGGCGCTCGGAGGACAGCCGTCGCAGGTCCGGCCCGGACCGCCGCCGCTGGGCGTCCAGCAGTTCGGCCCCCAGGGTGAGGAGGGCGGAAAGACCGGGCCCGTCGTGGCGGGCCAGCAGGTTGACCAGCCAGGCCGTACGGGTCGGGCGCCGCAGTGCGCCCAGGGCGCTCACCAGCTCACGGTCCCCGTTGGACCGGGCCTGCCGGACCAGCTCGGTCCGAGCGGTCACGAACTCCTCGGGGGGCAGCCCGTAGAGCTGGTCGGCCGCCTCGTCGAGGTCCATCTGCTGCCCGGCGCCGGACCGGCTAGGCCGGGACGGGCTCGACCGCGGGGAGCGGGGCGGGGAAGAACAGGGGTGTGTTGTCGATCAGCCGGGTGGCGCCCACCCGGGCCGCCACGATGAAGACGGCGTCGCCGACGTAGTCGTCGGACACCTCCACGAAAGTGGTCGGGTGCACCAGGGTGGCGTAGTCCAGCTCGAAGCCCGGGTCGTCGAGGACGTGGTCCAGGACGGCGCTCGCCGCCGCGCGGGCCGCGGGGACCGACGTCTGCCTCGCCGCCTCCCGGAGGGCACGGGACAGGGCCGTCGCGGTCACCCGCTCACCGGCACTGAGGAAGACGTTGCGGCTGGACATGGCCACACCGTCCGGCTCACGCAGGGTCGACCCGCCGATCACCTCTACCTCGAGGTTGAGGTCGAGGACCATCCGCTGGATGCAGGCCAGCTGCTGGACGTCCTTCTGCCCGAAGATCGCCACGTGGGGACGGACCAGGTGCAGCAGCTTGAGCACGACGGTCAGCACCCCGTCGAAGTGCCCGGGCCGGGCCCGGCCCTCCCAGAGCTGGCCCATCGGGCCGGCGTGCACGGTGACCTGTCGGCCGGCCGGGTACAGCTCGGCGACGGTGGGCACCAGGACCAGGTCCACACCCTCGATCCGGGCGACCTCGAGGTCCTCCTCCAGCGGGCGGGGATAGCGGGCGTAGTCCTCACCCGGGCCGAACTGGAGCGGGTTCACGAAGATGCTGATGACGACCCGGTGGCCGAGGCTCTTGGCCAGCGCGATGAGGGACCGATGGCCGTCGTGCAGCGCCCCCATGGTCGGGACGTAGACGATCCGGTCGTCACCGTCCAGCTCGGCGCGCAGGGCGATGAAGTCCGTCACACTGCTGGCCACCTTCACGGGCTGACCGGGGACGGAGGGGTGAGGGGGAACGACGGGGGGTCCGCGGGGATCTCACCAGGGGAGATCTCGGGGGCCGACTCGACCGGTGTGCTCGGGCTCGGTGCTGCCGGGCTTGGGGCCCCCGGGTCGGGTGCGGTGGGGACCGGGGTGAGCTCGGCCGGCCGGGCGGGGGGCTCGGCGGCGAAGGTGTGGGCCGCGGTCGGGAACGTGCCCGTGCGCACCTCGTCGACGTACGACTCGGTGGCCAGGGTCATCACCTGGTCGAGGTTCGCGTACTGCTTGACGAAGCGGGCCATCGGACCCGGTCGCAGGCCGAGCATGTCCTGCCAGACCAGCACCTGGGCGTCGCAGCCGGGCCCCGCGCCGATCCCCACGGTGGGGATGTCGAGCTCGGCGGTCACCTGGGCCGCCAGGTCACCCGGGACCATCTCGAGCACCACGGCGAAGGCGCCGGCGTCGGCCACCGCGTGCGCGTCGGCCAGTAGCCGCTCGGCGTCGGTGCCCCGGCCCTGTACGCGGTAGCCCCCGAGCTGGTGCTCACTCTGCGGGGTGAAGCCGATGTGGCCGATCACCGGGATGCCGGCGCCGGTGACCTTGCGGATCTGGTCGGCGACCCGGACGCCGCCCTCGAACTTCACCGCGTGGCAGCCACCCTCCTTCATGAAGCGGATGGACGTCTCCAGCGCCTGAGAGGGCCCGTCCTCGTACGAGCCGAAGGGCAGGTCACCGATCACGAAGGCGCTGGTGGTGGAGGTCACGACCGCGCGGACCAGCGGCAGCAGCTCGTCGACCGTCACCGGCAGGGTGGTCTGGTGCCCGTACACGTTGTTGGCGGCCGAGTCGCCCACCAGGAGAGCCCAGACGCCGGCGCGGTCGAAGATCGCCGCCGTGTACTGGTCGTAGCTGGTGAGCATCGCCCACCGCTCGCCCGTCCGCTTGGCCGCGAAGAAGTCGGTGATCCGGATCCGGCGGGTCGGCCGGGTGGTGGGGGCGGTCACCGCCGGGCCGCCGTGGGTTGCGCGGGGGAGGCAGGGGTGAGGTCCGCAACGAGCGGGACCGTCGCGTCGGGTGAGCTGAACACGAGCACACTTCTTCCTGACCAGGCACGATGAGCAGAGGCAGGGCCAGGCGCTGTGGGCGACCCTGCGTATCCGCCAACCTAACGTATCGAGCTTCGGCCCCGACCCCGTGATCCGAGGGCCCAGCGGGACCTACAGGTGGGACAGCACGATGGAGGAGCGGGTCCGTCGGACGCCCGGGTAGTTGCGGATGATCCCCAGCACCACCTCGAAGTGGGGGGCGTCGGAGGCGCGCACGACGACGATCCCGTCGGACTCCCCGGTCACGGTGTACGCGTCGACCACCTCGGGGATGGCTCGCACCATCTCGCGCATCCGGTCCGGGGGCACCCGGCCGTCGCAGTAGAGCTCGACGAAGGCCTCGATGGTCCAGCCCAGCGCGGCCGGGTCGATGTCGGCGGTGAAGCGTCGGATGGCCCCCTCGTGACGCAGCCGGTCGACCCGGCGCTTGGTGGCCGCGGTCGAGAGCCCGATCCGGAGCCCCAGGGTGGCGAAGCTCTCCCGCCCGTTCTCCACCAGGAGCGCAATGATGTGACGGTCGATGTCGTCAAGACGCAAGGAAAGCACCCCTCTTTCGTTGATTAGCCTACCGTCGTTGCGCAATCGCCGATCTACGCTGGAGGGGTGACGAGTACAGTTCTGTCCCGGCCTGCGGCCGGGTCCCGCCGGCCCCGGTCCCGGCACTACCTGATGTGTCCGCCCACCTTCTTCGACGTCACCTACGCGATCAACCCGTGGATGGACCCCTCCGTCACGGTGGACGCCGGCCTCGCGCTGACCCAGTGGTCTGCGTTGGTCGAGGCCTACCGGGCCCACGGCCACCGGGTCGACCTGCTCGCCCCGCAGGAGGGCCTGGTCGACATGGTCTTCGCCGCCAACGGCGCCACCGTGGTCGACGGTCACGTGCTGTCCGCCCGGTTCGCCAGCACCCAGCGGAGCGCGGAGGCGGCCGTCCACACCGCCTGGCACCGCGAGAACGGGGACCTGTACGCCAGCCGCGGCCTGGCCCTCCCCAGCGCGGTCAACGAGGCCGAGGGCGACTTCGCCGTCCTGGCGGAAACGATCCTGGCCGGGTACGGCTTCCGCACCACCCGCGAGGCGCACGCCGAGCTGGCCGCCCTGACCGGTCGCGAGGTGCTCAGCCTGGAGCTGGTCGACCCGCGCTTCTACCACCTCGACGTCGCCCTGACCGTGCTCGACGACGAGGCCGGCCACCTGGCCTACTACCCGGCTGCGTTCGGCGAGAGCAGCCGCCGGCTGCTGGCCACCCGCTTCCCCGACGCCGTCCTGGCCGACCGGGACGACGCGTACGCCTTCGGGCTGAACAGCGTCAGCGACGGCCGGCACGTGTTCGTCCCGGCGGCGGCCCGCGCCTTCGCCGACACCCTGGCCGCGGCCGGCTACGAGCCGGTCCCGGTCGACCTCAGCGAGCTGCTCCTGGGAGGCGGCAGCGTCAAGTGCTGCACCCAGGAGATCCGCCCGCGCGCCACCCGCACCCACGACCGAACCGGAGACGCCTCATGATCACGATGGACCATACCGGCACGACCAGCAGCCACGACCTGCTAGCCCGCGAGGACGCCCACGTCGCGCACAACTACCACCCCCTGGACGTCATCGTGGCGAGCGGCTCCGGGGCAACCCTGACCGACACCGACGGCGTCGAGTACCTCGACTTCCTGGCTGCCTACTCGGCGACCAACTTCGGGCACGGGCACCCGGCCCTGCTGGCGGCCGCCCGGTCCCAGCTCGACCGCGTGACGCTCACGTCGCGGGCCTTCCACCACGACCAGCTCGGCCCGTTCGCCGAGGGGCTCGCCCGGCTCGTGGGCAAGGACATGGTGCTGCCGATGAACACCGGCGCGGAGGCGGTGGAGTCCGGGATCAAGGTGGCCCGCAAGTGGGGCTACCAGGTGAAGGGCGTGCCGGCCGGCCGGGCCACAATCATCGTCGCGGGCGGCAACTTCCACGGCCGGACGACGACGATCATCAGCTTCTCCGACGACCCCGAGGCGCACGACGACTTCGGTCCCTACACGCCCGGGTTCGTCACCGTCCCGTACGGCGACCTGGAGGCCATGCGGGCCGCCATCACCGGTGACGTGGTCGCGGTGCTGATCGAGCCCATCCAGGGTGAGGCCGGCGTCCGGATCCCGCCGCCCGGCTACCTGGCCGGCGTGCGTGAGCTGACTCGGGAGCAGAACGTGCTGCTGATCGCCGACGAGATCCAGTCCGGCCTGGGCCGGACCGGCGCCACCCTGGCCTGCGAGCACGAGGGTGTGGTGGCCGACGTCTACCTGCTGGGCAAGGCGTTGGGCGGGGGCATCGTCCCCGTCTCGGCCGTGGTCGCGAACGCCGACGTGCTCGGGGTGCTGCGTCCCGGCCAGCACGGGAGCACCTTCGGCGGCAACCCGCTGGCCTGCGCGGTGGGGCATGCGGTGGTCGAGCTGCTGGCCACCGGGGAGTACCAGGAGCGGGCCACCCGCCTGGGTGCTCAGATGCGGGAGCGGTTGGACGCTCTCGTCGGACGGGGTGTCGTGGGGGTTCGGTCGCGCGGCCTGTGGGCCGGGGTCGACATCGACCCGGCCCTAGCCACGGGTCGTGAGGTTTGCGAGGCCCTGGCCCGCCGGCGGGTGCTGGTCAAGGACACCCATGGCTCGACCATCCGTCTGGCCCCGCCCATCGTCATCACCCCGGCCCAG
>JBBQAB010000454.1:0-8804 GCA_038198385.1 Propionibacteriales bacterium | reverse complement strand
CGAGGGGGAGCGGCTCGGGGTGCGGGTGCTGCGCGGCATGGAGCTGTCCTGCGCCCGCCGGGGGCAGAGCGTGCACCTGCTGGCGTACGGGGCCGACCCGGCCAGCCCCGGGCTGGCCGAGGAGATGCGGCACGTTCGCAGCGGTCGCCAGGGCCGGGTCGCCGGCGTGCTGCAGCGGCTGGCCGAGCTGGGGGTGCCGCTCACCGAGCAGCAGGTGCAGAACCAGGTGGGCGCGAGCCCGTCGGTCGGGCGGCCCCACATCGCCGACGCCCTGATCCTCGCCGGGCACGTCCGTGACCGGCAGGAGGCCTTCGACCGCTTCCTGCGCGACGGCGGGCCGGCCCACGTCAGCCGCTACGCGATCGAGGTGTCACGGGGCGTGGACCTGGTGCACGAGGCCGGCGGGGTGGCGGTGCTGGCCCACCCGTGGGGTCGGGGCCGCGAGAGCCTGCTGCCCCCCGACGTGCTGGTCACCCTGGTACGCGACCACGGTCTGGACGGCCTGGAGGTCGACCACCAGGACCACGACGGCCAGACCCGGCAGCGGCTCCGCCGGCTCGCCTCCGACCTGGGTGTCCTGGCCACCGGCTCCAGCGACTACCACGGCACCGGCAAGACCGACCACGACCTGGGCTGCCACACCACCGCGGCCGAGGTGCTGGCCGAGATCGACCACCGGCTGGCGTCGGCGGCTACCGCGCGATCCTGAGCCGGACCGGGCGGTCGCCGCCCGGCTGGCGGGTCAGGCCTCCAGCTCGGCCATGTCGGCGTTGCTGAGCTCGATCTCGGCGACCGCCATGTTCTTCTCCAGGTGCGCCACCGAGGAGGTGCCGGGAATGAGCAGCACATTGTCGTAGTCGGCGAGCAGCCAGGCCAGCCCCACCTGGGCCGGGGTCCGGCCGAGACGCTCGGCCACAGCCTGGACGCCGGGCCGGTCGGTCACCTTGGGCATCCCGGGGAAGGCCGAGCCGAGCGGGAAGAAGGGCACGTACGCCACCCCCTGCGCCGCGCACAGGGTGAGGACCTCCGCGTCCGACTGGTCGCTCAGGCTGTACCCGTTCTGGACGCAGACGATCCCCGCCAGGTCGATGGCGGTCCGGACCTGGTCCACCGTCGCGTTTGAGATGCCGATGCCGGCGATCAGGCCCTCGTCCCGCATGGCCACCATCTCGGCGAGCTGGTCCTCCAGAGCGGGACGGACGTAGCCGGGCACGTCGTCGGTGATGCGGAGGTTGACGGCGGCGAGCTGCTCGACCCCGAGGGCCCGCAGGTTGTCCTGGACCCCGGCGCGGAGCTCGGCGGGCTGCTGGGCCGGCGGCCAGCCGCCCTTGCGGTCCCGGACGGCCCCCACCTTGGAGACCAGGGCCAGGTCGTCGGCGTACGGGTGGAGAGCGGCCCGGATCAGCTCGTTGCTGACGTCGGGGCCGTAGTACTGCGCGGTGTCGATGTGGTTGGCGCCGAGCTCGACGGCGCGGCGGAGCACGGCGATGGCCTCGTCGCGGTCCCGCGGCGGTCCCATCACGCCCCGGCCCGGGAGCTGCATGGCTCCGAAGCCGACGCGGTGGACCTGGTAGCGGCCGAGCGGGTACGTGGGTCCGGCGTCGGCGGTGTTGGTCGTCATGGCTGTGACGCTACCCGGCGCCCCTGACCGGTCCGGGCGCCCGTCCGGTGGGGCACAATGAGCGCGATGACCGAGCCGCAGGCCGACGCCCCCGCCGCCCGCCGCGCGCGCAGTCGCGCCCGGGTGATCGCGGTGGCGAACCAGAAGGGCGGGGTGGCCAAGACCACGACGGTGGCCTCGCTCGCGGCGGCCTGGGCCGATCGCGGCCGACGGGTCTGCGTTGTCGACCTGGACCCTCAGGCCTGCCTGACCTTCTCGCTCGGTCACGACCCCGAGACCCTCGGGGTCTCGGTCCACCAGGTCCTGCTCGGCACCGCCCGGGCCGCGGACGCCCTGCTGCGGACCGAGGACGGGGTGGACCTGCTGCCGGCCACCATCGAGCTCGCCACCGCTGAGCAGCTACTGCTCACCCGGACGGGGCGCGAGCAGCTGCTGAAGACGGCGCTGAAGCCCCTGCTGCCCTCCTATAACGTGGTGCTGCTCGACTGCCCGCCCTCGCTCGGTGTCCTCACCACCGTGGCGCTGACCGCGGCCGACGGCGTGCTGGTTCCGTTGCAGTGCGAGACGCTGAGCCACCGCGGGGTGGGACAGCTGCTGGACACGATCCACGACGTCAAGCGGGCCACCAACCGGCGCCTCCAGATGCTCGGGGTGCTGCCCACGCTCTTCGACGCCCGGACGGGCCACGCCCGTACGGTGCTGGAGCGGATCGGGGCCGACTACGGGGTCCCGGTCCTCTCCCCGCCGATCCCCCGGTCGGTTCGGTTCGCCGAGGCGCCGGCCCTGGGGCGCAGCATCATGGCGACGGCGCGCTCGTCGCGGGGCGCCGCCGCCTACCGTGAGATCGCCGCCCAGCTGCTGACTGAGGTCCCGATCACCCCCTGACCACCCGTCGCCCTGGTGGGACGGGGGACCGGCAGCTCGCAGGATCGGCACCCGGGGCTGGCCGGACCACCTATATTGAGGGCAGACGGCTCTCGCGGGGGTGAGGCCGCTGATAAACGGGGGATCTACGATGAGACGATCTGTTGCCGCACGGGCGACGTTGCTGGTGGCCCTGACGGCCGGAGGGGTCGGCACGGCCGGACTGACAGTGGCCCCCTCCTACGCCGCGGACGGCGCGAAGGTCTACGTGGTCCAGGGACTGCCCGGGGACAACCTGGACGTCGCCGTGGACGGCAAGACGGTGGCCAAGGACGTCAAGACGGCCGCGGTGGTCGGGCCTTTCGCGGTCCGGCCCGGCACCCGCAAGGTGACCTTCAGCGACAACGGCAAGCTCGTCCTGGAGCGCACCTTCGACGTGACGGCCCGCTCGAGCTGGGACGTCGTCGTGCACCTGCCCGAGTCGTCGACCAAGCCGACCCTGACCGTCTTCCGCAACGACCTCTCCTCGGTGCCCAAGGGGAAGGCTTCACTGACCGTGGCCCACACCGCCTCGGTCCCCGAGGCCGACGTTCGGGTCAACGACAAGGTGCTCTTCGCCGACATCGCGAACGGCCAGGCCCTGAACGTGATCGTCCCGGTCGCGACCTACAAGATCGCCATCGTCCGCACCGGCAAGACCAGTCCGGTGCTGCTGGGCCCGGTCAGCCTGACCGTGAAGGGGGGCGCACTGAACCGGGTGTACGCGCTGGGCGACCCCGCCAAGAAGACCATGAACGTCGCGGTGCACGTGATCGCGACCGGCACCTCGGGCTCGGCCACTCCCACCAAGGTCAACACCGGAACCGGTGGCCAGGCGGCCCAGGGGGCGACCTCGCTGGTCGTCACTCTCACTCCCTGAGTGGCTGCGGTCGTTCGACATCACGCGGTTGACCGGGCCAGACGGCTGGTCGCCGCCCTGGTCGCGACCGGGGCGCTGACGCTGGCGGCTTGTGCCGCGACGTCGGAGAACCCGGTCGGCGCAGCCCCGGCAGCGCCGACGACTACCGCCAGCGCCGATTCGGGTTCGACGAGCCCATCGGTTACGCAGGTGCCCGCGGCTCGGGTCGGACAGGCGGGCCGCACCGCCCGGGTGCGGTTCGTGCCGACCCAGGTGGCTCTGCCTGGGGGCGCCGACGCCCCCGTGGCTCCGGCCGAGACGGTGGACGGCGAGCTCAAGGTGCCGGAGGACGTCAGCCACGTGGGCTGGTGGGACGGGAGTGCGGCCGCCGGTGACCCGTTCGGCAACACCGTCATCGCCGGTCACGTGGACTCCGCGACCGAGGGGCTGGGCTTCTTCGCCCGGCTGCTCCGGATCAAGCCCGGCGAGGTGGTGACCCTCAGCGGCGGCGGCCACCGTCTGCCCTACAGGGTGACCTCCGTCCGCACGGTGACCAAGCTCGCCCTGGCCACGGCCGGCTCCACCTTCGACCAGACCGGGGACCACCGGCTCGTGCTTATCACCTGCGGGGGTACCTACCACCGCGGTGGCGGCGGCTACGACAGCAACGTGGTCGTCAGCGCGGAGCCCGTGGGCCTGGCGCGCTGAAGCTGGCCGACTGAGGCTGGGCCACGTCGGTGGGTCCGCCCAACCAGGACGGCCGCGCCCGAACCCGAGGTCCGGACGCGGCCGCATCAGCCCTACGGGGCTAGCTGTCGTGGGGGGGCTAGCTGTCGTTCGTGTCAGTACTGGCCGCCGCGGTGCCGGCTCCGGGACCCGAACCGGAGCCACCGCGACGACGGCGGCGACGCTTGCGCGGTGCGGCGGCGTCACCAGGCGCGGTGCCCGGATCGGAGTCGGCGGTCGGGGCGTGGTCGGCCATAGCGGGCTTCTCGCCGTCGTGATGACGAGGGCTGCGGCCACCACGGTCCGCGCGCCGGGACGGTTCGCGCTCCTCGCGGGGGGCGGTCTCGACCGCCGGGGCGCCGTCGTCGGTGCCCACGGCGACCCCGTTGCGGGTTCGCTGGCGGGTCCGGTCGGCGCGCGGCCGGTCGCGGCCACCGGCCGGGCGGGAGGACGCGGGCTTGTCCTCGCGGACGGGCTCCGGACCGATTCGGCCCTTGACCGACGGGTCGATCCCCAGGTCGTGGAACAGGTGCGCGGACGTGGAGTAGGTCTCCTCCGGCTCTTCGAAGGGCAGGTGCAGGGTGTTGTTGATGACTTTCCAGCGGGTCTGGTCGGCCCAGTCCACGAAGGTGATGGCGATGCCGCTGGCTCCGGCCCGGCCGGTGCGGCCGATCCGGTGCACGTAGGTCTTGTCGTCCTCGGGGCACTCGTAGTTGATGACGTGGGTGACGCCCTCGACGTCGATGCCCCGGGCGGCCACATCCGTCGCCACCATCACGTCGACGTCGCCGCCGCGGAACTGCTTCAAGGCCTTCTCGCGGGCGACCTGGTTCAGGTCCCCGTGGATCGAGGCGGCGGCGAAACCGCGCTCGAGCAGGTCGTCGGCCACCCGCTGGGCGGACCGCTTGGTGCGGCAGAAGACCATCACCCGGTTGCGGTTCTCCGCCTGCAGGATGCGGGCCACGACCTCAGGCTTGTCCAGGGCGTGGGCCTGGTAGACGAACTGCGCCGTGGTGGGCACCGTGGTCTCGTCGCCCGCGGACTCGGCCCGGATGTTCACCGGGTGCCGCAGGTGGCGACGGGCCAGGGTCACGATGCTCCCGGGCATGGTCGCCGAGAACAGCATGGTCTGGCGGAGCTCGGGGGTCTTGGAGAGGATGCGCTCGACGTCGGGCAGGAAGCCCAGGTCGAGCATCTCGTCGGCCTCGTCCAGGACGAGGACCTTGATGTGGCTCAGGTCGAGCACCCGGCGGTCGACCAGGTCGAGCAGCCGCCCGGGGGTGCCCACCACGATGTCGACGCCACTCTCGAGGGCGGCCAGCTGGGTGTCGTAGCCGACCCCGCCGTAGAGCGTGAGCACGCGGGCCTGCCGCAGCGCGGCTGCCGTCTTGATGTCGGCCGACACCTGGCCCGCGAGCTCGCGGGTGGGGGCCACCACCAGGCCCTGCGGGGCACCGGGCTTGGCGAGCTGGGCGTAGTCCGGATCGGCCGGCACCACGATGCGCTGCAGCATCGTGATGCCGAAGGCCAGGGTCTTACCGGTGCCGGTCCGGGCCTGGCCGATCATGTCGGTGCCGGTCAGGGCGATCGGGATGGCCATCGACTGGATGGGGAACGGGTGGGCGATCCCGACCCGCTCCAGGGCCTCCACGATGGGGGGGAGGACGCCCAGGTCGGTGAAAGTCTGCTGGGCCGGGACCTCGAGCTCGGCCTCGGGGTCGACCTCGACGACGATGTCGGAGATGTCGTCAGTGGCCTCGACCGGCGCCACTACGAGGTCGTCGGTGCCGGCCTGGTCGGTGTCGACCTCAGTCTCGTCGTGGGAGCTGGATGCTGTAGTCAGAATCATTGCCTAACATGTGGTCAAGATCGGGTTCACCTGGCCAGCACGTCGTGTGGGGGCACGGTGCCAGGAACGCAGGGACGCAACCAACCGGATGCGTACCCGGCCATGGTACCGGCTCATCGCGAGGGGGCCCGACCGCCACTCCACTAGGCTCGCCACTATGAGCGACGTCGCACCGCCCGGCCCGGCCCCCGAGACGCCGGAGGTCCCGGTCTGGACCTCCGACCCGGCGTACCGAGCGGGGGCGGTGGACCTGCTGGGGATCCTGGCGTACGGCGCGATTGCGGCCTTCGACCGGCTCGCCTCCGACGCCCGGATGGCCCCGACGATGTCGGACAAGGTGCACGTGCTGTCGATGGCGGCGCTGCAGGTGGCGCACTTCGACCGGGTGCGGTCTCGGCTGGCCGAGCTCGACGTGGACGTGATGGTGGCGATGAAGCCGTTCCACGCTCCGTTCAACGCCTTCCACGACTACACCCAGCCCAAGGACTGGCTGGAGGGTCTGGTCTGGGCCTACGTCGGCAACGGCTTCGCGGCCGACTTCTACCGCGAGGTGGCGGCGTTCGTGGACGTCGACACCCGGAGCCTGGTGCACGAGGTGCTGGCCGACGAGGCGCACGCCGACTTCGTGGTCGACAAGGTTCGACGGGCCATCGACGCCGACCATAAGGTGGCTGGCCGACTCGCTCTGTGGGGGCGGCGGCTGGTGGGGGAGGCTCTGAGCCAGGCTCAGCGTGTTGCGGCCGACCGGGACGCGCTGACCAGTCTGCTGACCGGGACCGTAGACCGGCCCGGGATGGACCTGCCCGCCATCAGCCGGATGTTCTCCCGACTCGTCGAGAACCACACCCGGCGGATGGGCAAGCTCGGTCTTCAGGCCTGAGCGCCCGCGGCGCTCAGACGGAGAAGCCCACGTGCCGGGCGTTCTCCTCGCCCAGGTCGACGTAGGCGATCTTGCTGGCCGGGATCAGGACCGTACGGCCCCGCTCGTCCGACACGGTGAGGACACCGTCGCCCACGACGGCATCGGCGAACGCCTTCGAGATGTCGGCGGCCGACTTGCTGGTCTCCACCACGACCTCGCGGTTGACGTGCTGGATACCGACCTTGATCTCCACGAGTTCCTCCTAGTCGCGTGCTGAGCTGCTCAGCACCCCTCTACGCTGCCACACGGAGCCTCAGGATCCTTGCCGTGTTCGCGACAAGCGGAGCGGAGGGCGCTCAGAGCGGCTGTTCCTCGGGGGTCGCGGGCCGGATGACCAGGCGGGTCCAGGCCCCCACGTAGACCCGGTCGTCGGGGTCGAGCTCGTGCGTGACCCCGACCGGGATGGGGTCGAGGGGGAGCGCCCCGGTGGCGGGCCCGACGAAGGTGCCGTTGGCTGAGTCGAGGTCCTCCACCCACCAACGGGTGCCGTCGGTGGTGAGCTGGGCCTGGCGACGGCTGACCCCGGAGTCGGAACGGCAGTCGACGTCGGGATGGATAGCCCGGCTCTGGGAGACGCGGCCCACCAGGAGCGAGCGCGAGCGCAGCGCGACCACCTCGGGCAGGCCCGCCGACGGCAGCGGGTCGGGACTCTGCTGCACCGCATACCAGGCGGGGTCGATCCATACCTCGGCGACGAACCCGGAGACCGGTGCCGCGGTCCCCCCGGAGGCTGCGGTCCCCCCGGTTGCTGCGGGCGGGGGGTCTGTTCCTGCGCTGCCCGTGCTCGCGCTGCCCGTGCTCGCGCTGCCCGTGCTCGCGCTGCCCGTGCTCGCGCTGCCCGTGCTCGGGCTGCCCGTCGCTGCGTCGGGGTCAGCCGCCGCCACCGGCGGGTCGAGCGGCCGGGGCATGCTGCCGGTGGTGAAGTCGTAGCCGCAGGACTCACAGAACAACGCGTCGGGGAGGTCGGCCGTGCCGCAGGACGGGCAGGCCAGGAGCTGGCTCGGGACGACGTCTCCGGCGGGTGCGTCGGGGGCCGCAGCCACCACGTCCGGGGTGCCCGGCCCGGACGCCGTCGAGACCGGAACCCCGCAGACGTCGCAGTAGTCGAGGGCCTGGCTCAGGTGGCCGGCGGGGCAGCGGAGGCTCATCGGAGGTGGCCCTTCTCGGTGGTGGGGGGCATCTCAGCTCCGGACGCGCGTGGTCTTGGTGGAGGCGGTGTCCAGGGCCATCTCGTCCGCCCGGTCGACGGTGCGACGCAGCCGTACGGTGCCGGTGGCGGGGTCGTCGATGTCGACCACTTTGCGCAGCCGGCTCGTCGCCTCCTCGTTGCCCGTCTCGGACGCGAGCTGGACGGCCCGGCCCAGCCGGGTGGTCGCCGTCCCCTCGTCGCCGACCGCCTTGGCCGCCAGCCCGTCCTGGATGGCCTGGGCCAGCTCGGTCTGACCGGTGTAGTGCGCGACCTCGGGGCTGATCCGGGTCGTCAGACCCTCGTCGTCGGACCAGCGGGCCTTGACCAGGCCCTGAGCCACCACCTCGGTGCCGACGACGAGCTGGGCCCGGGCGACCAGCTGCTCCTGGCCGATCGCCTTGGCCGCGAGCCGCACGCTCACGTGGTACTCCCGGTTCTCGTCGCCCCACGACCCGGTGGGATAGCCACCGGTCAGCGGGTTGACCTCGACCCGCCGGGCGGTCAGGTCCTCCACGGTGGGCGAGACCTGGCGGACGAACGTCACCTGGGCGCCGAGCGGTGCCCAGACCCGCAACTGAGCGTCCGCCACCCCGCGGCTCATCGACTGGTGCATCAGGGCGGCGAAGGCCTCGGCCAGCTGGTCCGGCTCGGGAACGATGTCGACCGTGCCGAGCAGGGCCTGGGCGATCCGGCGCACCTCGGCGACCTGCCAGTCCACGCCGACGCCGCGGCAGT
>JBBQAB010000453.1:0-3284 GCA_038198385.1 Propionibacteriales bacterium | reverse complement strand
GGCCTGTCCTACGCCGAGGTAGCGCCCGGACCGAGGCCCCAGCGGCTGACCGCGTCGGTCGAGAGCTGCTGCAGCGGCAACCGTGCGCGCGTGACCTATGTCCCCGACCTCGGAGGTGCCGAGGCTGGCTCACCGTCCGGTCCGACCTGCGCCGGTGGAAGCTGGGGAACGGACGGTCCGTGACCGTGACGATAGACCATGACGGTCCGGTCGAACCGGATAACCACCTTGCCGTCTTGTTGGTATCCGGTGGTGCGCACGGAGACGATTCCTACGTGAGGTCGGCTGTTCGAAGGCCGTGTGGAGAGCACTTCCGACTGCGAGTACACGGTGTCGCCTTCAAAGAGGGGGTGGGGCAGTCGGACGTCGTCCCAGCCCAGGTTTGCCATCACATTTTGGGAGACGTCGCTCACGGACTGGCCCGTCACCAGGGCCAGGGTGAAGGCTGAGTTGACGAGCGCGCGGCCGTACTCGGTCTGTGCGGCATAGACGTGATCGACGTGTACCGGTGCAGTGTTCTGCGTGAGCAGCGTGAACCAGGAGTTGTCAGTCTGGCTCACTGTGCGGCCCAACGGGTGATGGAAAACATCTCCGACCGTGAAGTCTTCGAAGAAGCGGCCCGTCCAGCCGGGGACTGCGCTCATGGTTCGTTCCTCTCGTTCGTGAGTCCGCCAGCGGCGGCGAGGGCGATGATCCGGCGACTGGTGCGCACGGTCGCTCCGTCGACCATCTGCCCCTCGCTGTCCGTCACCGCACCTTCTCCTGCCGCCAGCGCGGCATCGTAATGACTCACCGTGGCTCTCGCTGCCGCCAGCTCCTCCGGGGAGATGGCGAAGACGGCGTGGATCACGGAAACTTGGGCGGGGTGGATTGCGGCTCGGCCGAGGAATCCCGCGAGCTTCAGTCGGGTCGTGGTGGCGCGGAAGGCTTCCACTTCGTGAAACTGTGGGGAAACCGCTCCCACGGGTGGCTGGAGGCCTGCAGCCGCAGACGCGACGACGATGGCGGAGCGAAGTGGGGCAAGGTCCTCGCGATGTGGGTGCGGGGGCAGGCCGAGATCGGCGACCAGGTCGATCTCCCCGAGTTGCAGGGCACGCACTCGAGGTCCTTCGGCAATCTCGTCGGCGCGGCGGAGGCCGCGGCCACTCTCGATCAGCGGCATCAGGGCGGTGGAGCCTACCGGGCAGCCGTGTCGTGATTCAAGATCATCAAGGGCGTCGGCCGCTGCCCGCACCTCGGCCGCGCCTGAGGTCTTGGCCAGGCATACGCCGGTGAGTCCGGGCCGAAAGACGGACCAGAGATCCGCGATTCCTTGGTCGCCCGGGTTGACCCGCAACCACCGCTCGAAACCTCCAGTCCCGCGGCTTTGGGTGATCCAGGCTGCCGCAGCGGTCCGAGCGGCAGGCTTCCGGGCTGGGGCGACGGAGTCCTCGAGGTCAGCGATCACAGCGTCGGCGCCGCGCTGGCCTGCCCGGGCGAGTCGGGCGCCCGAGTCGGCCGGGACGTAGAGGAAGCTACGGATGACGGGCTTCATGGCTCTGCTAATCAAAACAAGTTCTGGACGAGTTGCCGCGACGCCTGGAGATGCCGACGCATCGCCTGTTGGGCGCGATCAGGATCGTGCAGTTCCAGGGCCTCGAGCAGCTCCTCATGGGACAGCATCGCCTCGATGCGCGGCGGCCGGTCGCGCCAGTAGGACCGCCAGAAGCGAAGGCTGTGCAACAGGAGCCGGTCAGCGGCCTCCTGCAGCAGCGGGTTGCGCACCATGCGCACAAGAAAAGTGTGGACGGCATGGTCGTCGGTCAGGAACTGTTCGACCTCGGTGATGGTCCGGTCCCGGTTCACGGTCTCCACAAGGTTCCGAAGCGTAGCGAGATCCGTGTCGGTCGCGCGCGTTGCCGCCACGTAGGCGAGGCCGCATTCCACAGTTTCGCGGGCTTCGAACAGGTCGAGCACCTCGTCCAGGCCCAGAGCGGTGACGGCCGTCCCCCGGCGCGGGAGGATGGTCACGAAGCGATCTTGGGCCAACTGGGCGAGGGCTTGGCGGACGGGCATTCTCCCCAGGTCGAGCTGGGCCGCGAGTGACTGCTCGTTGATGAACGCTCCGGGTGGCAGACGGAGGTCGACGATCATGTCGAGCAGCAGCTGGTACGCGGTGTCGCTGGCGCGCCTGGGTTCCATGGCCTGACTCCTTTCGATGCCCTGGACGGTCTGTGGTCGAGTCAACTGCATCCAGCGAGAAAAGTAATACAGGCACTGATATATCAGACGGATAGCACAAGAAGACTCTTGACTATCTTAGTGCTATCCCAGAGACTATGGATTGCCGCATGGCGGCTACCACCCAAACGAAGGAGCTTCTCCATGGCGGAGACGGCCACCCCATCCTCAGCTGCTGGTCAGCCCGCTGGTCTGCAGCGCGGTGTGCTCACCATCCCGAACGCGATTGCCTTGTCGGCCGCGGCGATGGCGCCCGTCCTGGCGGTCGTCCTGAACGCCCCGGCGGCTGCCGCATCCGCAGGCGGCGCGCTCCCCTTGTCCTTCTTGATTGCGTTCATTGCCGCGGCTCTGGTGGGCAACACCGTGGTGCAGTTCACCCGGCGCCTCCCTTCGGCCGGGTCGTTCTACACCTTCAACTCGCAGGGTCTCGGCCCTGCGGCCGGTTTCTTCACCGGCTGGCTATTCTGGATCGGTTACGCCGTCCTCGCCCCGGGGCTTTTCACCGCCTTCGGAGCGTTCGTGCACGACTACGTCGCTTCGACCTTCGGGGTCGAGATCAAGTGGTGGATCTTCAGTCTGGCGGCGATGGCAGCCATCCTCGGCCTGTCGTTGCGGAGCATCAAGGCCTCCGTCAACCTCGACCTGGCCCTCTTAGCGATCGAGGTCGTGATCTTTGTCATCCTCGCGGTGATCGCGGTATCCACGGCCGGGCCCGGAAACACAGCCGCGGTCTTTCTGCCCTCGATGTCTCCGACCGGCTTTACCGGCGTTGGCCTAGGCGTGGTGTTCGGTCTGCTGTCGTTCATCGGCTTCGACGCGGCGGCGACCTTGGGGGAGGAAACCCGAAACCCCAAGCGGAGCATCCCGTTGGCGATCACCGGTGCTCTTGGCGCGGTTGGCGTTTTCTATGTCTTCATGATGTATGCGTTGACGTCCGGGTACCGGGTAAACGAGCCGAAGCAGATGGGCCGCTTCCTGGAGGACACCAACCCCTTCATCACGATGGCCGCGGACGTCGCGCCCTGGATTGTCCAGCCCGTCGAGATCGCGGCCATCTTCGGCAT
>JBBQAB010000452.1:0-12697 GCA_038198385.1 Propionibacteriales bacterium | reverse complement strand
GAGACCGTCGACGGCGACGTCGTCGACGAGGTCACCCCGTTCACCGAGGAAGACCGCGAGATCGCCTACCGCTCCGAGGCGACCGCCTCGGTGTCCTACGGCCCCTCCGGCCGTCCGGCCGTCGTCGCCCCCGCGGGGGCAACCGGCCGCCGCAAGGAGGCCGTGGCGCGTGTCCGCATCGTCCCCGGTAGCGGTCAGTGGACCATCAACGGGCGTCAGCTCGAGGACTACTTCCCCAACAAGGTCCACCAGCAGATCGTCGCGGAGCCCTTCTCCACCGCGGCCGTCTCGGGCTCCTACGACGTCATCGCCCGCATCCACGGGGGTGGGGTGACCGGCCAGGCCGGCGCTCTGCGCCTCGGTGTGGCCCGCTGCCTGAACTCCGTCGACGAGGAGGCCAGCCGCCCCGCCCTGAAGAAGGCCGGCATGCTGACCCGCGACGCACGGATCAAGGAGCGCAAGAAGGCTGGTCTGAAGAAGGCTCGTAAGGCTCCTCAGTACAGCAAGCGCTGATCCGCGGGCTCCGGAGCGCAGTCCATGGGCCGCCTCTTCGGGACCGACGGCGTACGGGGTAAGGCCAACGAGGCGCTCACCGCCGAGCTGGCCCTCAACCTGTCAGTTGCCGCCGCCCACGTCCTCGCCGACTCAGGTGAGTTCTCCGGTCATCAGCCGACCGCTCTGGTCGGTCGCGACCCCCGCGCCTCGGGTGAGTTCCTCGAGGCTGCGGTGGTCGCGGGCCTGGCCAGCGCCGGGGTCAACGTGGTGCGCCTCGGCGTGCTGCCGACCCCGGGCGTGGCCTACCTCACGGGTGCTTCCGGGGCCGACCTGGGCGTAATGCTGTCAGCCAGCCACAACCCGATGCCCGACAACGGCATCAAGTTCTTCGCCCGGGGTGGCGCCAAACTGGACGACGTGCTCGAGGACGCCATCGAGGCCCGGATGGGGGAGTCCTGGGCCCGACCCACCGGTGTCAAGGTCGGTCGGGTCACCGACGACCTCGCCCTGGTCGAGACCTACATCGCGCACCTGGTCAACAGTCTGGGCCGACCGGTCAGCCTGCACGGCCTCAAGGTGGTCGTGGACTGCGCCAACGGAGCAGCCTCGCTCGCCGCGCCGGCCGCCTTCGAGGCCCAGGGCGCGGAGGTCATCCGCATCCACGCCGAGCCCGACGGCATCAACATCAACGAGAACTGCGGCTCGACCCACATGGACTCCCTGCGCGAGACCGTGGTGGAGCACGGCGCCGACATCGGCGTCGCCCTGGACGGGGACGCGGACCGCTGCCTGGCCGTCGACGCCATCGGGAAGATCGTGGACGGGGACCAGATCCTCGCCGTCCTCACCCTGGCCCTGCACGAGCAGGGGCTGCTGACCAACGGCACCGTCGTGGCCACCGTGATGAGCAACCTGGGCTTCGTCAAGGCGATGCGGGCCCACGGTGTGCGGGTGGAGCAGACCAAGGTCGGTGACCGCTACGTCCTGGAGGCCATGCGGCACGCTGGCCACGCCCTGGGCGGGGAGCAGTCCGGCCACGTGGTGATGCTGGAGCACGCCACCACCGGCGACGGCACCCTGACCGCGCTGCACCTGATGAGCCGGATGGCCCGCACCGGGCGCACCCTCGCCGAGCTGGCCTCGGTGATGACCCGGCTGCCCCAGGTCCTGGTCAACGTTCCGGGGGTGGACAAGAGCCGGGCCGACACCGACCCGGCCCTGAACGCCGCGGTGGCGCAGGCGGGTGCCGAGCTGGGCGACACCGGACGGGTGCTGCTGCGCCCCTCGGGGACCGAGTCCCTCGTGCGGGTGATGGTCGAGGCCGAGACCTACGACCAGGCCAACGACGTGGCCCATCGGCTCGCGGCCGTGGTCACGTCCTCCCTGGCCCTCTGATCTCCGGTCCCACCCGCCCGCGATCGACCCGGGTCCTGACCGCCCCGGACACGCCCGGACCCCTGACTGCCCTGGGGACTCCGCGACGTCTGGCCCCGGGGCCTGAGGCCCTCCGGGAGTGTGGCTCGCCGTCGGGGTCGGTCAGGGCAGGAAGCGGCTGAGGTCGAGCAGTCCGCCCGCGGCCAGCACCAGCGTGACCACAGCGAGCACGACGCCCAGCAGGAGCGAGAACAGTGTGGCGCCGAGAGCGCCGAAGAACCCGATCTTGAGGGCGGTGCCCGCGCCGACGCGGACGCGCGGCGGTGGGCCGGAGGACTGGTTGCTCATGCCCGCGACCGTACCGGCCGGGTCCAGCCCGCTCCCGCCGACGCGCAGAGCCCCCGCCGGCCCTGTCCATCCGGTCGGTCCGGGACCAGGGCCGGCTCAGACCTTACGGATCCGCACCCACTTGACCCGGTGGTCGGAGCCCTTGCGCAGGATGGCCGTCGCCCGGCCGCGGGTGGGGACGATGTTGAGGGCGAGGTTGGGCCCGTTGATGGTGTCCCAGACGTGGCGGGCCTGTCGGACCGCCTCGTCGTGGCTCAGGTCGGCGTAGCGGGTGAAGTAGGACCGCGGGTCCCGGAAGGCGGTGTCGCGCAGGGACAGGAACCGCGTGACGTACCAGTCGCGGATGTCGGAGGGGTCGGCGTCGACGTAGACGGAGAAGTCGAAGAAGTCGCTCACCACCAGTCCGGTCGTGCCGTCCTCCCGTACGCGCGCGGGCTGCAGGACGTTCAGTCCCTCCACGATGACGATGTCGGGGCGGCTCACCGTCACCCGCTTCTCCGCCACGATGTCGTAGACGAGGTGGCTGTAGACCGGGGCCGTGACCTCTTCCCGGCCGGACTTGACGTCCATCACGAACCGCAGCAGGGCCCGCCGGTCGTAGGACTCCGGAAAGCCCTTCCGCAGCAGCAGCCCGCGCCGCTCGAGCTCGGAGTTGGGCAGCAGGAAGCCGTCGGTGGTGACCAGGGCCACCCGGGGGTGCTCGGGCCAGGCGGCCAGCAGCTCGCGCAGCAGCCGGGCGGTGGTGGACTTGCCGACGGCCACCGAGCCGGCGATGCCGATCACGAACGGCGTCCGGCTGACCGAGAGCTGCAAGAACTCGTTGGTCGAGCGGTGCAGCTCGGAGGCGTGCAGCACGTAGCGGCTGAGCAGCCGGGTGAGGGGCAGGTAGACCTCGTGCACGTCGAGCATGCTGGTCGGGTCGCCGAGCCCCCGCAGCCGGTCCAGGGTGTCCGCGTCCAGAGCCAGGGGCGCCTGCTCGGCGAGCTCGGCCCAGTCGTGCCGGCTGCGCTCCACGTAGGGCCCGAGGACCGGGGCGTCATGCGGCATGACAGCAACCTAACGGGCCGCGAACCCCACCCCGGGCCCGTGTCAAACGCCCGAGCGGCGGACCGGCTACGGGTAAGGTTCGGCCTATGTGTGGAATTGTCGGCTACGTCGGTCCCCGGGCGGCAATCGACGTCGTCGTGGAGGGGCTGCGCCGGCTGGAGTACCGCGGCTACGACTCCGCCGGGATCGCCGTGGTGTCCCAGGGACGCCAGCACCTGACCAAGAAGGCCGGCAAGATCGCCAACCTGGACAAGGCCCTCGCGGAGGCACCGCTTCCGCGTACGGGGCTGGGGCTCGGGCACACCCGCTGGGCCACCCACGGAGCCCCGAACGACCTCAACGCCCACCCGCACCTGTCCGCCAACGGCCGGGTCGCCCTGGTCCATAACGGCATCGTGGAGAACTACGTCCGGCTGCGGGAAGAGCTGACCCGGGAGGGCATCACCTGCGTGTCCGAGACCGACACCGAGGTGGTCGCCCATCTGCTCGGGCTCCAGGTCGAGGCCGGGGTGCCGCTGGACCAGGCCATGCGGACGGTCTGCGGCCGCCTGCAGGGCGCCTTCACCCTGGTGGCGACCGACAGCCAGAACGCCGACGTCGTGGTGGCCGCCCGACGCAACTCCCCGCTCGTGGTCGGGGTGGGCGTGGGCGAGAACTTCGTGGCCTCCGACGTGGCCGCCTTCATCGAGTACACGCGGGAGGCGATCGAGCTCGGCCAGGACCAGGTCGTGCAGATCACCCGCGACGGGGTCGAGGTGACCACCTTCGACGGCGGGCCCGCCGTCGTCCGGCCCTACCACGTCGACTGGGACCTCTCGGCCGCCGAGAAGGGCGGCTACGACTGGTTCATGCGCAAGGAGATCTTCGAGCAGCCGCAGGCGGTGGCCGACACCCTGCTGGGACGCCACGACACCGACGGCAAGCTCACCCTCGACGAGCTGCGGATCTCCGACGCCGAGCTGCGCACCATCGACAAGATCGTCATCATCGCCTGCGGCACCGCCTCCTACGCCGGCCTGGTGGCCAAGTACGCGATCGAGCACTGGACCCGGATCCCGTGCGAGGTGGAGCTGGCCAGCGAGTTCCGTTACCGCGACCCGATCGTGGGACCCACCACCCTGGTTGTGGCGATCAGCCAGTCCGGGGAGACCGCGGACACCCTGATGGCCCTGCGGCACGCCCGGGAGCAGCGGGCCCGGGTGCTGGCGATCTGCAACACCAACGGCTCGACCATCCCGCGTGAGTCCGACGCGGTGATCTACACCCACGCCGGACCCGAGGTCGGGGTCGCCTCGACCAAGGGCTTCCTGACCCAGCTGGTGGCCTGCTACCTGCTCGGGCTCTATCTGGCCCAGGTCCGCGGCACCAAGTTCGACGACGAGATCCGCGCCACGATGCGCGAGCTGGAGTCGATGCCGGCCGCGATCCAGACGGTTCTGGACGACATCGACACGGTGATGCAGCTGGCCGCGGACTTCGTCGACGCTCCCTCGGTGCTCTTCCTGGGGCGGCACGTGGGCTACCCGGTGGCGCTGGAGGGCGCGCTGAAGCTCAAGGAGCTGGCCTACATCCACGCCGAGGGGTTCGCGGCCGGGGAGCTCAAGCACGGTCCGATCGCCCTGATCGAGGACCAGCTGCCAGTCTTCGTCGTGATCCCGCCGCAGGGCCGCGACATGCTGCACGACAAGGTTGTCTCCAACCTGCAGGAGGTACGTGCCCGCGGGGCCCGGACGATCGTGCTGGCCGAGGTCGACGACGACGAGGTCACCCCGTACGCCGACGTGATGATCCGGCTGCCCAAGGTCTCCACCCTGCTGCAGCCGCTGGTCGCGACCATCCCGCTGCAGATCTTCGCCTGCGAGCTGGCGACCCGGAAGGGCCACGACGTGGACCAGCCGCGCAACCTCGCGAAGTCCGTCACGGTCGAGTGAGCCCGTTGAGCCGCCGTGCCGACCCGGGGTCCCCCTCCCCGGAGATCTCATGATTGTCGGGGTCGGGATCGACGTGTGTGACCTGGACCGCTTCGCGCGGGCCGTGCACCGTACGCCCGGGCTGGTGGGGCGGCTGTTCACCCCGGCCGAGGCCGCCCTGCCGACCGCCTCGCAGGCCGCCCGCTTCGCGGCCAAGGAGGCGCTCGCCAAGTCCCTCGGTGCACCGGCCGGGCTGGTCTGGCGCGACGCCGAGGTCGTGACTGACGTCGACGGCCGTCCGCACTTCGCCCTCTCGGGGACGGTGGCTGCCCGGGCGACCGCGCTGGGGGTCGGCTCCATCCACGTCAGTCTCTCCCACGACGCCGGCATCGCCTCGGCCGTGGTGGTCTGCGAGGCCTGAGCGTGGACGCGTACGCGGTGGAGCAGGTCCGTGACCTGGAGAAGACGGTGATGGCGCGGGTGGGCGGTGACGTGCTGATGCAGCGGGCCGCCGCCGGTCTGGCCGCCAGTGTGCTGGGCTGGCTGCGCGAGCACGGGGCGGTCTACGGTGCCCGTGTTCTCGTGCTGGTCGGACCGGGCAACAACGGCGGGGACGCCCTCTTCGCCGGCGCGCGACTCGCCCGACGGGGGGTCCGGGTGTCCGCCGTGTCCTGCCTGGGCACTCCGCATGACGCCGGGGCACAGGCCTTCCTGGCCGCGGGCGGGCGGTGGCTGGAGGTGGCGGACCTCGGCCTGCCCGGGGACCCCTCGCGTGGCGCACCCCTGGCCTACGACGTGGTGCTGGACGGCATCCTCGGCATCGGCGGCCGACCCGGACTGACCGGGGTGCCGGCCCAGGTGGCCGCGGCCCTGGTCGTCCAGGACGTCCCCGTGATCGCCTGCGACCTCCCGTCAGGGGTGGGGGCCGACACCGGCGCGGCGCCCGGGACCGCAGTCCGCGCCCGGCGGACGGTCACGTTCGGGGTCCTGAAGGCGTGCCACCTCCTCGAACCCGCCCGGTCACTGTGCGGTGAGATCGAGCTCGTGGACATCGGCCTGGACCCCGTCGCGGTCGAGCCCCTGCTGCAGGGTCTGGACGAGGCCGGGCTCGCCGCGCGGTGGCCCTACCCGGCCGGGTCGACGGACAAGTACGCCCGAGGCGTGGTCGGCATCGACACCGGTTCCGAGCAGTACCCGGGAGCGGCGGTCATGTCGACCTACGGCGCGGTCTTCGGCGGCGCCGGGATGGTGCGCTTCCTCGGGGCGGACCGTCCGGCCCAGATCATCGGCGCCCAGCTGCCGAACGTCGTGTTCTCCCCGGGCCGGATCCAGGCCCACCTGCTCGGCTCCGGCTGGGGCGACCGTTCCGACGGGGCCCAGGTGCTGGCCACGGCGGCCAGGGACGGGCTGCCCGCGGTGGTCGACGCTGACGGATTGCGCTACCTGCCGCCAGCCTGCCCGCCGCACTGGCTGCTGACCCCGCACGCTGGGGAGCTCGCCAGCCTGCTCGGCCGGGACCGCGACTGGGTCGAGGAGGACCCCGTGCGGGCCGCCCGGGCGGGCGTCGAGCGCACCGGGGCGACCGTGCTGCTGAAGGGTGCGGCCCAGGTGGTCGCCGCCCCCGGCCAGGAGACCGTGCTGGTGGCCCTGACTGGTCCGTCCTGGACCGCACAGGCCGGTTCGGGCGACGTCCTCGGCGGTCTGTGTGCGGCCCTGCTGGCCGCGGGATGCCCCCCCGTGCGGGCCGGGCAGCTCGGTGCCTCCGTCCAGGCGTACGCCGCCGCCTCGAGGCCGGGCGTGGTGCCGCCGGTCGAGCTGGCCCGCACGGTGGGGGAGGTGCTGGGCACCCTGCAGGGACGCGCGGGAGCCGGGCCGACATGACGGAGTACGCCTCCGGAGGCACGATCGACTCCGGCACGGCCTGCGCCGAGGTGGACCTGGCCGCGTTCCGGGCGAACGTCGCGGCGCTCGCGGCCCACGTCGCACCCGCCCGTCTGATGGTGGTGGTCAAGGCCGACGGCTACGGCCACGGCATGCTCGCCTGCGCCCGGGAGGCCCGGATCGCGGGCGCTCACTGGCTCGGTGTGGCCACCCCGGGTGAGGCCCTGGCGCTGCGGGAGTCCGGTGACAGCGGTCCGCTGCTGGCCTGGCTGTACGGCGTGGGGGAGGACCTGACGCCACTGGTCGCAGCCGAGGTCGACGTGTCGGTGCAGTCCCTGGACCAGCTGTCCCGGGTCGTGGCCGCAGCGGCCACCACCGAGCGGCGGGCCCGCGTGCACCTCAAGGCCGACACCGGTCTCGCCCGCAACGGCTGTCCGCCCGAGCTGTGGGCCGAGCTCTGTGCGGCTGCGGCGGAGGCCGAGGGGGCGGGAGCGGTGGAGGTCGTCGGGATCTGGTCCCACCTGGCCGCCGCCGACGAGCCCGGCCACCCGGCGACCCCGCACCAGCTGGCCGCGTTCCAGACCGCGTACGAGCAGGCCCGGCTCGCCGGTCTCGAGCCACCGGTGCGGCACCTGGCCAACTCGGCCGGCGCTTTGGTCCTGCCCGAGGCCCGTTTCGACCTGGTACGGGTCGGCATCGCGGCGTACGGCATCGACCCGGCTCCGGGCCTGGCCGCGTCGGCGGGGGTCACGCTCCGGCCGGCCATGCGGCTCCGGGCCGAGCTGGTCGCCGTGAAGCCGCTCGCCGCGGGGGCGGGGGTCTCCTACGGCTGGACCTGGACCACCGACCGCGACACCGTCGTCGGCCTGGTGCCCCTGGGCTACGCCGACGGCGTGCCGCGGCACGCAAGCAACCGGGCCGAGGTGGCCGCCCCGCCCCGCCGTGGCGCCGAGACCCCGCCCGAGCGAGCCCCGGTCCGGGGCCGGGTCTGCATGGACCAGCTGGTGGTCGACCTGGGTCCCGGCGCCGGCGCCGAGCCCGGCGACGAGGTCGTGCTCTTCGGCGACGGCGCGCACGGGGAGCCGACCGCGCAGGAGTGGGCAGTCTGGTGCGACACCATCGGCTACGAGATCGTCACCCGGGTCGGCACCCGGGTGCCGCGCCGCTACGTCCACGCCAGTGAGGGCCACTGATGGCCCCCGGTCGGAGAATGGCCCCCGGACGGCTGATGGCTCCCGGCCGCCCGTCGGGCCTAGCCGTGCGGCCCCCCGGCCCCCGGCCCCTGACCCAGGGGCTCGGGCTGCGGGCCGGCGTGCTGGCGCTGGCCGCGGGCGGGGTGGCCGCCGGTCTGGAGCTCGAGCGGCGCGTGGTGACCCGTCGCATCGCCCGGTCCCGGCAGCCGGAGGTGGAGGACTTCTTCGGCCTCCGGTCCGAGGGCCCCGACGTGACCACCCCGGACGGGGTGGTCCTGCACACCGAGATCGACGAGGTGTCGCCGCGCGCGGCCGGGGACGACCGGCCCGGGGAGCCGAGCGGCGTGGACCAGCTGACCCTGGTCTTCGTGCACGGCTACGCCCTGACCATGGACTGCTGGCACTTCCAGCGGAAGGCGTTCCGCGGCCGGGTCCGGCAGGTGTTCTACGACCAGCGATCCCACGGTCGGTCCACCCGCTCCGCACCCGAGCTGTGCCGGGTGCCCCAGCTCGCTGCCGACCTGAAGCAGGTGCTGGACGAGGTCGCCGGCTCCGGCCCGGTCGTTCTGGTGGGGCACTCGATGGGCGGCATGACGATCATGCGGCTGGCCCAGACCGACCCCGAGCTGTTCGGCAGCCGGGTGGTCGGGGTGGCCCTGTTCTCGACCGCAGCGGGGGAGATGGCCGACCACTCACCCATCCGGGGGGTTCCGGGTCGCACCTTCGCCGCGGTCGCGCCACCCCTGCTGGCCACCCTGAACCGGCTGCCCGAGCTGGTGGAGCGGGGCCGTCGGGCCGGGAGCGACCTCGGCTTCGTGGTCACGCGGCGGATGGCGTTCGCCTCCGACGTCCCCCCCGGCTACGTCGAGTTCGTCAGCCAGATGCTCGGTGAGGTGCCGCTGGAGGTGGTCGGCGACTTCTACCCGGCCTTCGCCGAGCTGGACGAGTACGCCGCCTTCGCCACCCTGAGCCGGATCGAGACCGCCGTGGTGGGCGGCGAGGACGACATGCTGACCACCATCTCCCACACCGACCGCATCACCGAGCTGCTGCCCGGCGCCGAGGTGCTCAAGGTCCCCGACTGCGGACACCTCGGGCTGATCGAGCACCACGGGGTGTTCAACAAGGTCCTGGAGCACCTGCTCCTCCGGGTCGCCCGGCACCTGACCTGAGCCGGCACCTGACCTGACCCGGCACCTCGCCCGGGCGGTCCGCCGCGGGTGGCCGGGCGGCCGCCGCCGTGCGCCGGGCTTACGCCGGGGGGTATCACGCGTCACTTAGGGTAACGGTCGCCGGACTGATAGGCTAGGGGTCACCCGGTTGCCATCCTGCAGCTTGGGACACCGCGCCCTCCGATGGAGCAAGGCGCATCTGGGTTCGTCTTCCCACCTCTGATGATCGGCTTCCGTGCTGATCTGGTTCGGGCGCCGACGTGCCTGAGCAACTGTCTGCGCACGATCGCGGGCAAGAAGTGAGACACCCATGCCACCCAAGTCTTTCAAGGCTGACGGCGCGCCCAAAAAGCGCTGGTCCAGCACCGAGCGGGCCGCTCGCGGCCTCACCCCCCGGCGCGGCGGCGGCAAGCCCCGAAGCACTGGCAAGCGCAACGGCCAGCCGGTCCGCCCGCCCCGTCGTCCCGGCCAGGTGTCGGCCAACCAGGCCTCGTTCGAGTCCCGCGACGAGCAGTCCTTCGGTCGCCGCGACGAGCGGACCACCGACCGTCGCGACAGCCGTGGACCGGCCCGGCGCGACGAGGGCTCGAGCTTCACCCGTCGCGACGACAAGCCCGCGTACACCCGTGACGACCGGGCCGCGTACGGCCGTCGCGACGACAAGCCGGCCTACAACCGCGACGACCGACCGGCCGCCGGCGACCGCCGCAAGCCGGCCCGCCACACCAACGAGCGGCACGACTCCCGCCCCGCCGAGGGCGGGACCCGTCGCTACGAGCGTCCCGTCCGCAGCAGCGACCGGCCCGCCCGTGACGACCGCCCGGCGCGTACGTGGGAGGACCGCCCGGCCCGTGAGGACCGCCCGGCCCGTTCCTACGAGGACCGCCCTGCCCGCAGCGACCGTCCAGCTCGTTCCTACGAGGATCGTCCCGCTCGTTCCTACGATGACCGTCCGGCCCGTGAGGACCGCCCGGCGCGTACCTGGGAGGACCGCCCCGCCCGCAGCGAGCGTCCGGCCCGTTCCTACGACGACCGTCCGCCGCGCTCGCAGCGCTACGACGAGCGCCCCTCCCGTCCGCGTCGGTCCTACGACGACTACCCGGACACCAGCTCGGCTCACTTCGAGCGCCCCACCCCTCTTGACCGTCCTGATCGGAACGACATGCCTGAGCCCACTCCCTTCGACTCCCACGCTCCGGTCGGCACCTTCGCCGACCTCGGCATCTCCAAGGCGCTGGTCGCCGCGCTGACCGCGCAGGGCATCACGGCCCCGTTCCCGATCCAGGCCGCCACCATCCCCGACGCCATCGCGGGCCGCGACGTCCTCGGCCGCGGCCAGACCGGTTCGGGCAAGACCCTCGGCTTCGGTCTGCCGATGATCACCCGCCTCACCGGCAAGGCTGGGAAGCTGCCCGGCGGCCTGGTGCTGGTTCCCACCCGCGAGCTGGCCATGCAGGTGCTCGACGTGCTGGAGCCGCTCGCCCGGACCGCCGACCTGAGCTGCGTCCTGGTCGCCGGAGGGATGTCCTACACCCCGCAGCTGCGGGCGTTCCAGCGTGGCGTCGACATCGTCGTGGCCACCCCCGGTCGTCTGATCGACCTGATGGACCAGGGTGCGGTCGACCTGAGCCGCGTCGAGGTCACCGTGCTGGACGAGGCCGACCACATGGCCGACCTCGGCTTCATGCCGGCGGTCACCCAGATCCTCGAGGCGGTCCCCGCCGGTGGTCAGCGCCTGCTGTTCTCCGCCACCCTGGACCACGCCATCGACCGTCTGGTGCGCACCTACCTGGTCAACCCGGTTACCCGTGAGGTGGACTCGAGCCAGGCCAGCGTGACCACCATGGCCCACCACTTCCTCAACATCGCGCCCAAGGACAAGACGGCTCTGACCGCCGAGATCGCGGGCCGCGAGGGCCGTACAGTCATCTTCGTCCGCACCCAGCGTGGGGCCGACCGGGTTGCCGAGCAGCTCCGTAGCGCCGGCGTGATGGCCGGGGCCCTACACGGTGGCCTGGCCCAGGGTGCCCGCACCCGGATCCTGTCGGTGTTCAAGGACGGGCAGCTGCCGGTCCTGGTCGCCACCGACGTCGCCGCCCGCGGCATCCACGTCGACGAGGTCGGTCTCGTCCTCCAGGCGGACCCGCCCGCCGGGCCCAAGGAGTACCTGCACCGCGCCGGCCGTACGGCTCGGGCCGGTGGCACGGGGGTCGTCGTGACCCTGGTCCTGCCCCACCAGCGTCGTGAGCTGGACCGTCTCACCCACCAGGCCGGTGTCCGCCCCGCCGCGTTGCCCGCGCAGCCCGGCGACGAGAAGCTGGCCGAGGCGACGGGTGCCCGGCAGCCGAGTGGTGTCGCGGTCAGCGACGTCGACTTCCAGCGTCTGATCGCTCCGCCCGCCGCCCGTCGGCGCAGCGCCGGCGAACGTCCCCGCGGTCGCGGCGACGCGGCCGGTCGCGGTGGCGCCCGCGGCGGTCGCGGCGCCCGTCCGTACCGCGGCAACGCACGCTGACACGAACCCGGGCCTCAGCGCACTAGCATTTGCGGGTGAGCGTCTCGGTACCTGACCTGGTCGTGGCGGTGGCGTCCCTCGGGGACGGCACCGGCATGGTCGAGGTCATCCACGCGGCGTTCGGGGCCCGTCCGGCCCTGGACCCGCCCTCCACCGCCATCGACGAGACCCCGGCGTCGGTGGCCGCTGTGCTGGAGCGCGCCGGGGGCGTCTACGCCACGGTCGGCGGGCGGCCCGCTGGCGTCATCCTCGTCGTCCCGGGCCCGGACGGGTTGGCCGGCTTCCAGCGCGTCTCGGTGCATCCTGACTTCCAGCGTCACGGCATCGCCTCGGCGATGGTGGCGGCGGCCGAACGGCTCGCGTCCGACCAGGGCCAGCACGGCATCGAGCTCTTCGCCCGTGCCGAGCTCGCCGAGGTCATCCAGTTCTGGGTGCACCGGGGCTTCAGAGTCGACCGGGAGGCCGAGCACGGGGTGATGCTGGCCAAGGCCCTGTCCCTCACCGTCGCGGTCTCCACCGGCGAGGCCATGCGCGAGCTCGGGGTGCGGCTGGCCGCTCTGCTCGAGCCCGGTGACCTGGTGATCGCCTCCGGAGACCTGGGGGCGGGCAAGACCACCCTGACCCAGGGCATCGGCCGGGGTCTGGCCACCGAGGGCCCCGTCGTCTCGCCCACCTTCGTCCTGTCCCGCGTGCACCGCTCTACCGGGGACCGTCCGGCCCTGGTGCACGTCGACGCCTACCGGCTGAGCAGCCCGCACGAGCTCG
>JBBQAB010000451.1:0-2007 GCA_038198385.1 Propionibacteriales bacterium | reverse complement strand
CGGGCAGCCCCACCGGCACGGGCGGGGTGGGGACGGCGGCCGCGACGAGCTGCGGCTGGACGTCGGTCACGGGGACCGCTCCTGCCCAGGGGGCGGTCGTGACGAGCAGGGCGGCCGCCGCGAGAGTGGCCGAGAGGGCGCGCGGGAGCGCTCGGGGGAGGGAGGTCATCGCAGTCTTCCTGGGGGGAACCAACGCCTGGGGCGACGTCAGGGAGGTCTACGGGGCCGCCGGCGACCGTATGTGGTGCGGTCGCCGTCGGGCCCGCTGGCTAGGGGAAAGACTAGGTCAGCGGGCCGGCTGCCGCCGGATAATCGTTGATTCAGTGAACGACACGCCGTCGAAACGCCGGACGGTGGGAGCGGTCTCCTACTTGGCGTACTTCGCGAGCCCTGACGTGTCGCCCCGGGCGATGTCGGCGAACATGGCCGACGCCTTGGCCTGGTCCCACAGCACCGAGGAGCCCACCGCGGTGTAGGCGTTCGGGTTCGAGATCGGGACAGTCAGGGTGAGGCCGTCGCCATTGGCCACGGTGCGCATGGCCAGCACCATCGACAGCGTCTGCGCGAAGGTCGTGTCCTGGCCGAGCTTGACCGAGTCGGCCCCGGCGTTGGCGAGGGTCCAGTAGCGCTGAGGGTTGAGCACCGAGGCGGGCGAGGCGGCCTTGGCCACCACCGCCGCCAGCATCTGCCGCTGCCGCTCCACCCGGCCCAGGTCCCCGCGCGGGTCCGCCTTGCGCATCCGGACGTAGCCGAGCGCGTTGGTCCCGCCCAGGGTCTGGCAGCCCTTCTTGAGGTCGAGGTGGCTGTCGGCGTCCTTGATCGCGTTGGGCAAGCACATCCGGATACCGTCCAGCGCGTCGATGACGCTGACGAACCCTCCGAACCCGATCTCCAGGTAGCCGTCGACCCGCAGCCCGGTGTCGGCCTCGATGGTCTTGACCAGGAGCTGAGGACCCCCGAAAGCGTACGCCGTGTTGACCTTGTTCTTCCCGTTCCCGGGGATGTCGACGTAGGAGTCACGGGGGATCGAGATCAGGGCGGGCTTCCCGCCCGGCGGCACGTACAGCAGCATGATCGTGTCGGTGCGCTGGCCGGCCACGTTGCCGGTGCCGAGCTTCTTCTGCTGGGCCTTGGTCAGGCCCTCGCGGGAGTCCGAGCCAACGAGCAGGAAGGTCTTCCCCGGCTGGTTGCCCGGGCGCTGTCCCGAGGGGGTGGCATCGACCCGCGGGACGTGGCTCCACGCGTAGGCCGGCACTCCGACCAGCCACAGGACCGCCAGCAGGACCAGCCCGGTCAGGACCCCGAAGGTGGTGCGGACCGGGTGACGCCGCCGCCGCGGGGCCGAAGCGCCAGGCCTGGGCCGAGCGCCGGCAGTCCCCGGGGGCGGGGCCGAGCCGCCACCGCCCGCTCCCGCGCCCGGAGGCGCCTCACCGGCGGGGCCCAGACTGCCCGTACCGCCCGCACCGCCCGAATAGCTCGTACCGTCCGGGGGGCTCGCGTTGCCCGGATGGCCCGGGCGCCCGGGTTCCTCGGCCGGCGGGGCGGGCAGCACCCGGGTCGGCTCGGGCGCGCCCGGATCGTCGGCGCGTCCGTAGAGCCAGTCAAGGTCGTCGTCGCGGCTGGGCGGCATGGGGGGACAGTACCCGTCGAGCCTGTGACGAACCCGCCCCAACCGGTCGACCCCGGCGTGGCACGGCCGGCTCGGCCGGTCCGCGAGGACATACTGACTGCGACTCCACCAGGGTCACCTTCCCCAGGTTTGCAGACCGAAAGGCCCTCAGGTGTCCAGTAGCACCGCGGAGGACATCCGCCACCTCCCGACACCCCAGCCCGACCCGCAGCAGCGCAGCGAACGGGTCAAGCTCCGCCGGGGGCTGACCTTCCTGGGCATGACCCTGGTGCTGCCCGGCTCGGCCCAGGTGGCCGCCGGCAACCGACGGGTCGGTCGGCTGGCCCTGCGGATCTGGGCCGTGCTGTGGGCGCTGCTGCTGTTCGTCGCCCTGCTCG
>JBBQAB010000450.1:0-4283 GCA_038198385.1 Propionibacteriales bacterium | reverse complement strand
TTCACCACCGAGTAGCCCGGACCCGTCTGCATCTCGACGGACCAGGCCGACCTCCGGCCGCCGGTCAGCGCTTGCGCTGTCGGGCGGCCGCGGAGTCGGCCTTCTGCTTGTCCAGCAGCCGCTGCTGCTCCTCCTGACGAGCCTTGAGGGAGTCCGCGTCCAGGGAGTTGAAGAGCAGCAGGCCCACGATGAAGGCCAGCGCCAGCGACCAGAGCGGGGAGAGCCCGAGCAGCAGCGGGGCGGTGACCAGGACGCACACGTCGAACCCGCGGAACACGTTGAAGACCAGACCGGGCGGGAAGGCGCCGGCCTGGGTCGAGACCATCGGCTTGCCGAAGTCGACACCCTGGGCCTGGGTCCACCGGATCGAGGCGAGCAGCCCTGCTCCGCCGGAGACCAGCGAGACCAGGAAGGCCTCCGAGAAGCTGCGCTGGTTGGCGCCGTCCCCGAAGCCCAGGTAGGCGTAGACGGTGGCCAGCACCCAGACGGCGACCACGACTGCCGGAACCGTGACCGAGGCCAGCTTGATCTGCGCCATGGTGAAGGGCAGGCAGCGCGCCAGCCCGCCCGTACGGGTCAGGACGCGCAGCCCGCCCAGCAGTGGGATCGTCGCTCCGAAGACGGTCAGCGCCGAGATCACGGGGGTGACCGTGCTCAGACCCAGCGCGTCGCAGGCGTAGGGCACGACGGTCGCCGCACCCAGCACGATCAGCGGCTGGGGAAAGCGACGGAGCCGTTGCCACTCCCGCCAGGTGATCGCCTGCAGCCCCAGGCCCCGACCCCGGACCGGGTTGACGTGGCCCAGCTCCAGGGCTCGGCGCTCGACCACGATGTCGCGGGCCAGACCCACGTCGAGGGCGAAGAAGGCCCCGGATACCCCGCTGACCAGGGCCCCGCCACTGATCAGCCGGGTACGGCGGATCTGCTTCAGCCGGAGCCGGGCGACGACGAGGCTGATGACCAGCACCGCCACGGCGAAACCGATCACCACCAGGCCGAGCTGGACGCCGAGCCCGGCTGGGACCCCCAGGTCGAGCCGACCGGCGGCCACGCCCACGACGGCGGCGAGTGCGGCCAGTCCGACGACCGCGAAAAGGTAGGTCCCGATCCGGGTCAGCAGGTGGCGCTCGATGCCCTGCTGGGTGGCCGAGAAGGCCACGGCCGCCGCGGCGGACAGCCCGCCCGCGGCCGCCCAGACCACGACCTCGGTGGAGGAGGAACCGGTTAGGGCCGAGACCAGGGCCCCCACCACCGCACCGGCACCGAGCGCGATGAGCACCGCGGCCCACAGCCGGGAGCCGAGCAGCTTGGCCCGCGACACCGGGGCGTCCAGCAGCCAGAACCCCTCGGCCGCCGAGGCCAGCACCGGGCCGAAGAGCCGGCTCACCGCCAACGCCACCGCGACGGTGCCGGCGAAGGCCGCCCAGGGCAGGATGGTCCGGGCCGACAGGCAGGAGGCGGTGTCGCACTGGGCGACGACGCGCTGGGCCCGGACGATCACGTTGACCACCATGGCGCCGATCATGGCCACCCCGATGAGCGCGACGTAGGCGTCCTGGAACGCCTCGGAGAGCTTCTTGGTGGCCCGACCGCGGCGCCAGTCTTTGATCAGTCCCTTCAGCTCACGGGCGGAGGCCGGCACCAGGGCGACCGGCTCAGGGCCAGGCTCGTACTCCTCGACGACGTCGGACGTGCTCATCCGCGCGGAGCTCCGAGCTCGACCGTCCGGGTGGCCACGGTGGCCACCAGCGAGGGCTCGTGGCTCGCGAAGACGATGGCGAGGCCCTTCATCCGCTCGGACCTTAGCCGCTCGGCGAGCCAGGCCACGCCCTCGGTGTCGAGCCGCTGCTCGGGCTCGTCGAGGATGAGCAGCTTGCGGGGGCGGACGAAGGCGGTGGCCAGGGCCAGCCGGCGGCGCTGGCCCGAGGACAGGGTGCCCGGGAGCTGACCCGACTGCGGCACCAGTTGCACCTCGTGCAGGACCTCGTCGACCAGAGCGTCCGGGTCCTCGATCCCGTGGGCGCGGGCCAGCAGGTCCAGGTGCTCGACCACACTGAGGTCGGGGAAGAAGTCCAGGTCGTCGATGACCGTGGCGACGTCGCGCCGGATGTCGGGCGAGGTCTCGCTCATCGGGTTGCCGCAGACCGTCACCAAGCCGTCATCGGGCCGGTCGGCCCCGACCAGGCAGCGCAGCAACGTCGACTTGCCGGCGCCGTTGCGACCGGTCAGGGCGACCGCCTCCCCCGTACGCACCTCGAGGGAGAACTTGTCGATGATGGTCACCGGGCCGAAGGCTCGGCGGAGATCGGTGACCTTGAGAACGGTCGTGCGTTTGGCCATGCCCCGATTCTGCCCTGTCGCTCAGACGTCACGAGACCGTGACCAATCCCCCGCCCTCGTGGTGCCGAACTACCTCCGAGAGACAGCCACCGAGCTGTCCACCCTAAATGTCAGTCCGTAGGAGGACCCCATGTTCACCACCACCCGCCTGGCCAAGCTCGCCGTGGTCGCCGCCGCCATCGCCCTGCCGCTCAGCGTCACCGCCTGCGGCAGCAGCACGAGCGCCGGGGGCGCCGCCTCGTCGTCCGCTCCCTCGATGTCGGCCTCGTCGGCGCCGTCGATGTCGGAGTCGGCCTCCGCCTCGCCCTCGATGTCGGAGTCGGCCTCCGCCTCGCCCTCGGCCTCGGCCTCCGCCGACACCGCCAGCGCTCCCTTCGGCACCGCCTGTGGCGCCGTCCCGAAGAGCGGCAAGGGCTCCTTCGACGGCATGTCGCAGGACCCGGTCGCCACTGCGGCCAGCAACAACCCGCTGCTCAGCACGCTGGTCACCGCGGTCAAGAAGGCCGGTCTCGTTGACACGCTGAACAACGCCCAGAACATCACCGTCTTCGCGCCGACCAACGACGCGTTCGCCAAGATCGACAAGAAGACGCTGGCCAAGGTCCTGGCCGACAAGAAGATGCTGACCGCCATCCTGACCGAGCACGTCGTGCCGATGAAGCTGACCCCGGACACCCTGGCCGGCACGCACAAGACCCTGAACCCCAAGCAGGGTGTGACCGTCAAGGGCTCCGGCGAGAAGTTCACCGTCAACGGCACCGCCAAGGTCCTCTGCGGCAACGTGCAGACCGCCAACGCGACGGTCTACATCATCGACACCGTCCTGCTGCCCAAGTCCTGACCCAGCGGCCCAGCGCGAGGGTCGGACGCCACGTCCAGTTCGCCGCTGGTCCGCTATGGGACCATCGGTGACATGGATGCCACGTCGACACCTGCGGCGGGCGGGGAGACCCCCCGCCGCAGGCGCGCTCGCGAACCGGACCCCGGTCGCGAGGCCGAAGCCGCCCACCTCGTCGATCTGATGGCGCGGGCGGCCCGGGGGCACGAGGACTCCTTCGCCGAGGTGTACGACCTGACCTCCACCCGGGTGCACGCCGTG
Organism: Propionibacteriales bacterium; assembly: GCA_038198385.1. GTDB lineage: Bacteria > Actinomycetota > Actinomycetes > Propionibacteriales > Propionibacteriaceae > Microlunatus. Next base: position 844 of record JBBQAB010000450.1, on the reverse strand, counting down.
ATCCTGCGGGTGCTCCGGTCTCCCGACCATGCGGCCGAGGTCACCCAGGAGGTCTACGTGGAAATCTGGCGACAGTCAGCGCGGTACGCACCCGACAGGGGCAGCGTGCTCGCCTGGATGACGACCATGGCTCACCGCCGGGCGGTGGACCGGGTCCGCTCGGTCACCAGCGAAGTGGCTCGGGACGACCGTTATGCCGTCTCCGACGTAGAGAGAGATGTGGACCAGGTCTGGGACGGTGTCGAACAGCGGCTCGACGGGGAGAGAGTGCGAAGAGGAATGGCCTCGTTGACCCAGATCCAGCGTGAGGCGCTGACTCTGGCCTACTTCGGTGGCTACACACAGAGCCAGGTCGCCCAGCTGCTGAAGCTGCCCCTGGGGACAGTCAAGACACGGATCCGCGACGGTCTGATCGGCCTCCGCGACGCATTGGGGGTAGAGACATGAGTGAGATTCATGAGTGAGGTTCATGGAGCGGTCGGCTCCTATGTGGTGAACGCGCTCGACCCCGATGAGGTCGAGGAGTTCGAAGCCCACCTGGCTGTCTGCCCCACCTGCACGCAAGAGGTGGGGGAGTTCTGCGAGACCGCCGCTCAGCTGTCACTGCTGGCGCCGGCCATGCCGCCGCCCGCCCTGCGCGGTTCGATCCTGGCCGCCATCAAGGAGGTCCGGCCCCTGCCGCCCGAGCAGCCGGTCACCCGGCCGGCCGACCGGGCCGCCGTGGTCGACCTGCATCCCGTACGGGCGAACGCCCAGCCGTCGGTCGAGTCGACCGACGAGCTGGCCCTTCGCCGACAGCGTCGGCGCAGCCGCATCCTCGCGGTCGCCGTGGCCGCCGTGACGG
>JBBQAB010000449.1:0-4378 GCA_038198385.1 Propionibacteriales bacterium | reverse complement strand
TGCGCCCCCCCACCTGCCCGTTACGCCCACCCCCGCGGGGCGGCGGGGCACACCCCCGCCCCACCACCCGGAGGTAGCCCGCCACGACCTCGGCGACCTCCACCCGCGCCGGCTCCAGGTAGCGCCGCGGGTCGGTGACGTCGGGCTGGTCGGACAGAAAGGCGCGTACGGCCCGGGTGTAGGCGATGCCCAGGATGGTGCCGACGTTGACCTTGGTCATGCCCGCCGCGACGGCCCGGGCGAGGTCGTCGTCGCCCACGCCGGAGGAGCCGTGCAGCACCAGCGGCACGGGGACAGCCTCGGCCAGGGAGGCGATCAGCGCGTCGTCGAGGACCGCGGTCCGGGCGTGCATCGCGTGCGAGCTGCCGACCGCGACGGCCAACGCGTCGACCCCGGTGGCCTCGACGAACTCCCGGGCCTGCCGCGGGTCGGTCCGGACCCCGGCGGCGTGGGCGTTGCTGGCCTGGGTGTCCTTGCCGCCCACGTAGCCCAGCTCGGCCTCCATGCTGAGTCCCTCCGCGTGGGCCCAGCGGGCCGCCCGCTGGGTGGCCCCCAGGTTGGCCTCGTAGGGCAGGCGGCCGGCGTCGAACATGACCGAGCTGAACCCGGCCTCGGCCGTGAGCCGCAGCAGCTCCTCGTCCTCGACGTGGTCCAGATGCAAGGAGACCGGGACGGCCGCCGCCTCGGCCAGCGCCCGCATGGCGGCGGCGATCGGCCGCGGGTTCCGCCGGTGGAACCGGGTGGCGTTCTCGCTCAGCTGGAGGATGACCGGCTGGCCCACCGACTCAGCGCCGGTGACCACGGCCTCCGCCGACTCGAGCGTGACCACGTTGAAGGCGCCGACGCCGCGCACCGCGGCCCGGGCCGCGGTGATCAGCTGATGGGTGGTGGTGAGCGGCATCGCGGGTTCCTCCCTTGCGGCTCCACGAGCCGTCATGCAATGATTTCCAACAAGATCCAACCATACCCAACATAATCCGACCACCACCGGAGACACCGTGCCCCTACTGCTGGGACTCGACATCGGAACCACCGCGGCCAAGGCCGTGGTCTTCGACGAGTACGGGCGTGCCGTCAGCCAGGGGCGTGCCAGCACCCCGTGGACGACCACCGCCGACGGCGTCGAGCTGAGTGCGGCTGACCTGCTCGACTGCGCAGTCACCGCCCTGCGCGGCGCGGTGGACGGAACACCGGGAGACGAGCCGGTGGTCGCGGTGGGGATCACCAGCATGGGCGAGTCTGGCGTGCTGGTCGACGGCCACGGCCAGCCCGTCGCCCCGGTGGTGGCCTGGCATGACGTCCGCGACCACGCGGAGGTGCAGGCGCTGCGCGCCGAGGTCGGCGAGGACGAGTTCGGGGCCGTCACCGGCAAGCCACTGCGCGGGCAGTTCTCGCTGACCAAGCACCGGTGGCTGGTCGACCACGTGGGCTCGGTGTCGAACGCCCGCCGGCGCTTCAACGTAGCCGAGTACGTGGTCTGGGCCCTGGGCGGCGAGCCGGGCAGTGAGCTCTCCCTGGCCTCGCGTACGGGGTGGTTCGACATCGTGGCCGGCACCTGGTGGGCCGAGGGCCTGGCCTTCTCACGAACCTCCGCCGCCCTGATGCCACCGCTGGTCGGCGCGGGCGACCCTCTCGGCCGGATCCACAGCAACCTGCTCCCCGCCCGCCTGCAGGGCGCGGTCCTGACCGTCGTCGGCCATGACCACCAGGCCGCCGCGGTGGGCGCCGGGGCGACCGGGGAGGGTGACGAGCTCGACTCGTGTGGCACCGCGGAGGCGCTGCTCCGCACGGTGGCCCCGACCCTCGACCGCGCGCAGATCCGCTTCCTGGCCCAGCACGGGGTCACCACCGACTGGTCGGTCCAGGCCGGGCACTGGTCGCTGCTGGCGGCCACCGAGGGCGGGCTGGCCCTGCAGCGCACGCTCGGGATGCTGGGGGTCGACCGCGACGGCCTGGCTGCGCTGGACCGGGCGGCCGTCACCGCCCCCACCGGACGGGTCCAGGTCGCCGGGATCGGTGGCGAGGCGCTCAGCGTGGGGGGCGTGCAGGACGGGGTCACCCCGGGTGAGGTCTGGCGGGCCGTCGTCCAGGAGGCGACCGACCAGGCCGTCGTGCTGCACGAGGCCATGGCGCAGGTGGCCGGGCCGCACGTCGAGCTCATCGTCACGGGCGGCTGGGCCCACAGCGAGACCTTCCTGGCCGCCAAAGGACGGGCCTTCGGGGCGTTCCGGCTCTCCGAGGTGGCCGAGGCCGGCGCCCGCGGGGCGGCCCTCTACGGCGGGTACGCCGCCGGGGTGCTGGCCGTCGGCGCCGGCTTCCACCCGCAGGTGGACCGATGAGCCGGCCCACGGCCCCGCCTTCGCGACACCCCGGAAGCCTCCGATGATCGTCACGGTCACCCTCAACCCGAGCCTCGACGTCACGATGCCGCTGGAACGGCTCGTTCCCGGGGGGGTCAACCGCGCCGGGCCCTGTCTGCGCGAGCCCAGCGGCAAGGGTGTCAACGTCTCGCTGGCCGTGCACGCAGCCGGCGGCGACACCGTCGCCGTCCTGCCCCTGGGCGGGCCGGCCGGCGCCGAGCTCGGGGCCCTGCTCGACGCCACCGGGGTGCCGTTCCGCGCCATCGGGATCGCCGGCCGAGTGCGGAGCAACCTGAGCCTGATCGAAGCGGACGGGACCACGACCAAGGTCAACGAGCCGGGGCCCTGCCTGGACGGCGGCGAGGTGGCCGCCCTGCTCGACACGGCGGCCGCCCTGTGCGGAGCCGAGGACTGGCTCGCCCTGTGTGGCAGCCTGCCCGAGGGTGTCACCGCCGAGTCCCTCAGCGGCGCGGTGGTGCACGCCCGAACGGCCGGCCGGCGGGTAGCCGTCGACACCTCCGACGACGCACTGCTCGTCCTGGTCGCCGGACGCGGGCTGGAGCTGCCCAGTGTCGTCAAGCCCAACACCCACGAGCTGGCCGCGGCCACCGGCCGCGCGATCACGACCCTGGGCGAGGCGGCCGACGCCGCGGCTGTCCTCCAGTCGCGGGGGATCGAGACCGTGCTGGTGAGCCTGGGCGGCGACGGCGCGCTCCTGGTCGACCGATCCGGAGCGCTGCACGGCCGCGCTCCGGTCCCCCGGGTGGTCAACACGGTGGGGGCCGGGGACTCCTTCCTGGCCGGCTTCCTCTTCGCCCAGGACCGCTGGCCCGGATCTCGCGAGGAGGCCCTGGCCACCGCCCTGCGGTGGGGGGCGATCGCGGTGCAGCACAGCCGTACGGTGTTCCCTGGACCCGGCCCGGACCCGGCCCTGCCGGAGGTCAAGCTCGGACCCGTGGTCGCTCACCACCCCCTCAGCGAACCGGCCGCATGATCGGCCCGGCCAACTGCGACCACCGCGCTCGCCCGCCCCACCCACCGTCGTCTGAGATGAGGACCCACCCGTGAGCACCCTTGAGCCCCGCACCATGCGCCGCGTCGTCGTCGGACCCGACACCTTCGACGTCACCACCGTGCCCGTGCCCGAGCCGGGCGTCGACGAGGTGCTCGTCCAGAGCGTGCTGAGCGGAGTCTGCGGGTCCGACACGCACGCCGCCCACGGCCGGCACCCGTTCGTGGCCCTGCCCTACCGGCCCGGTCATGAGGTGGTCGGCGTCGTCCGCGCCGTCGGGTCAGCGGTCACCGGGCTGGCCGCCGGGCAGAGGGTCACGGTGGAGCCGACGCTGCCCTGCTGGCACTGCAAGATGTGCACCAGCGACCGCAGCAACCTCTGCGAGTACCTGCGCTTCTTCGGCTGCGGCTACGACCAGGGTGGAATGGCGGACTACTTCACCCTGCCGGCCCACCGGCTGCACCGGGTGCCTGACGAGATCGACGACCTCAACGCCGCCCTGATCGAGCCGCTCTCCACCCCGGTGCACGCGGCCCGACTCGCCGGGGGCCTCCAGGGCAAGACGGTGGCCATCCTCGGCTGCGGCACCATCGGTCTGCTCACCCTGGCCGCCGTCCGGCACTTCGGGGCCGGCACCGTGGTGATGACCGACGTACGCGAGGACAAGCGGGCCCTGGCGCTGCGGTTGGGCGCCGACCACGTCGTGGACGCGTCCGCGGCCGACGCCCCTCAGCAGGTTCGGGCCGCCCTGGGCGAGTCCGCCGACGTGGTCTTCGACTGCGTGGCCAACCAGCTCACGGTCGCCCAGGCCGTGGCCATGGCCCTCAAGGCCGGCACCGTCATGGTGGTGGGCGTCCCAGCGGGTGACCTCAATGTGCCGATGGCCCTGATCCAGGACCAGCAGGTCCGGATCCAGGGCAGCGCTACCTACCTGCCGGTGGACTTCGACCTCGCGATCGCCATGGTCGCCGCCGGGGAGGTCCGCGCCGCCGACCTCGTCACCGCG
>JBBQAB010000448.1:0-4974 GCA_038198385.1 Propionibacteriales bacterium | reverse complement strand
CGCCGCGCTGGCCGGGGCCGCCCGGTCCGGGGCCGACCCGGCGGCGCCGGAGCGGATCGCCTTCAACGCCTCCCCGTTCGCCGTCCTGGGGGTGCCGGCACTCGGGGCCGGACCCGTCGCACCGCGGCCCAGCCAGGTGGTCACCGAGGGGGACGGGTTCATGCTCAGCGGCGACGCCGTCCGTGCCCGCTTCGACGCCGACGGGCGCCTGACCTCGCTGGTCGACCTGCCCAGCGAGCGCGAGGTGGTCGCCCCCGGGGACGTCGGCAACGACCTGCAGCTCTTCCGCGACGTCCCCAACCAGTGGGACGCCTGGGACCTGGACGCGGCCTACCAGCGGACCCCCCTGGACCGGGTCCGCACCGTCACGGTGAAGCTGGCGGGGGAGGAGCTGCACGTCACCAGGGCCGTGGGTTCCTCGACGGTGAACCAGCGGATCCGGGTCAACGAGGCCGGTTCCGGGCTGGAGATCGAGACCGAGGTCGACTGGCACGAGCGGCAGAAGCTGCTCAAGCTGGCGTTCTGCTTCGACGTGCACGCCGACCGGGCGGCCAGCGAGGTGCAGTTCGGCCACGTCCGCCGCGCCACCCACGCCAACACCTCCTGGGACCAGGCCAGGTTCGAGACCGCCGCCCACCGGTGGGTGCACGTGGACGAGCCGGGGCTCGGGATCACGGTGGCCAACGACCGGGTGTACGGCCACGACATCACCCGCTCCACCCGGGCCGGCGGGGGCACCACGACGCGGGTCCGGGAGTCCCTGCTGCGCGCCCCCCTGTTCCCCGACCCGTACGCCGACCAGGGCCGGCACGTCTTCCGGCACGGCCTCGTGGTCGGTGAGCTCCTGGACGGGGTCGCCGAGGGCTACCGGCTGAACCTGCCGTTGCGCTACGCGACGGGGAGAGCGGTCGAGCCCCTGGTGGTGGTGGACGACCCTGCCGTGGTCGTGGAGGCGGTCAAGCTGGCCGAGGACGGCTCGGGTGACGTCGTCGTCCGGCTCTACGAGGCCCGGGGCGGGCACGTGACCGCGGTCCTGGCGCCCGGGTTCGCGACCGCCAGGGCCGTCCGGACCGATCTGCTGGAGCGGGCCCTTCCCGACCAGCCCACCGACGCCTGCCGGCTGCAGCTGCGGGCCTTCGAGCTGGTCACGCTGCGGCTGATCCGGGCCGGCTGAGCCGAGCTGGACCCGCCGGTACGCCAGGATTCTTGCCAGTGGCGGATCCCGGCGCGATGCTGTCCGTCATGGCGAAGAAATTGAGGAGCCGACGCTCCGCCGGCCCCAGCCCCACGACCCGGAGCCGTTCCACCCCGATCGGGGACTACGGCTTCCTCAGTGACGGTGAGGTGTCGGCGCTGGTCACCCCCGGTGGCTCGGTCGAGTGGATGTGCATCCCCCGGTTCGACTCGCCCAGCGTCTTCGGCTCCATCCTCGGCCCGCACGCCGGCTCGTTCCAGGTCGCCCCGGCCGAGGTCACCGTGCCCTCGGACCGGCGCTACCTGCCGGGCACGATGATCCTGGAGACCAGCTGGGGGACCCCGACGGGCTGGATCATCGTCCGCGACGCCCTGCTGATGGGTCCCTGGCGGCACGAGGACTCCCGGTCCCAGACGCACCGCCGGATCCCCAACGACTACGACGCCGAGCACATCCTGCTCCGGACGATCCGCTGCGTGTCGGGTGAGGTGCAGACCATCCTCGACTGCGAGCCCGTCCTGGACTACGGCCGCAGCACCGTGTCCTGGGAGTACACCGAGCACGGCTACCACCAGGGGGTGGCGACCGCCGAGGGCAGCGACCTGCGCCTCACCCTGACCAGTGACATGCGGCTGGGCTTCGAGGGCGGTCAGGCCGGGGTGCGGACCCTGCTCAAGGAGGGCGACGTCCGTTTCGCGGCCCTGTCCTGGGGCAGCAAGGCACCGCCCCTGGACGTCGCCGACGCGTACGCCCGGCAGGTCTGGACGGCCCACCACTGGCAGCACTGGCTGGCCCGCGGCCACTTCCCCGACCACCCGTGGCGCAGCTATCTGCAGCGCAGCGCGCTGACCCTGAAGGGCCTGACCTACGCCCCGACCGGGGCCATCGCCGCGGCGGGCAGCGCCTCGCTGCCCGAGACCCCCGGCGGTGAGCGGAACTATGACTACCGGTTCACCTGGATCCGGGACGCCACCTTCGCGCTGTGGGGGCTCTACTCCCTGGGCTTTGATTGGGAGGCGGTCGACTTCTTCTCCTTCATCGCCGACATCGCGACCCGCGACGACCACCTGCAGATCATGTACGGCATCGGCGGCGAGCGGGACCTGACCGAGTCCGAGCTGGATCACCTCCCCGGCTACGCCAACTCCCGGCCGGTGCGGATCGGGAACGCGGCGTACGCCCAGCGCCAGCACGACGTCTGGGGGGCCCTGCTGGACTCGGTCTACCTGCACTCCCGGGCGGCCGACCACCTGGACGGCCGGATCTGGCCCATCCTGAACCAGCAGGTCACCGAGGCGCTCACCTACTGGCGCGACCCCGACGCCGGGATCTGGGAGGTGCGCGGGGAGCCGCAGCACTTCACCTCGTCCAAGATCATGTGCTGGGTCGCGGTCGACCGGGGCGCGAAGCTCGCCGTGATGAGTGGCGAGCCGGAACGGGGCCGGGAGTGGGCAGCTGCGGCCGAGGAGATCAAGGCCGACATCCTCGCCCACGGCGTCGACGAGCGCGGGGTCTTCACCCAGGCGTACGGCAGCAAGGCCCTGGACGCGTCCCTCCTGCTGGCCGTCCTGCTGCGCTTCCTGCCCCCGGACGACCCCCGGATCCGGGCCACGGTGCTGGCCATCGCCGACGAGCTCACCGTGCACGGACTGGTCCTGCGCTACAAGGTCGAGGAGACCGACGACGGCTTCACGAGCGCGGAGGGCACCTTCACCATCTGCTCCTTCTGGCTCGTCTCAGCTCTCTGCGAGATCGGGGACTACCACCGCGCCCGCAAGCTGTGCGCCAAGCTACTGTCCTTCGCCGGCCCACTCGAGCTCCACGGTGAGGAGATCGACCCTCACTCGGGCCAGCACCTGGGAAACTTCCCGCAGGCCTTCACCCACCTGGCCCTGATCAACGCCGTGCAGCACGTGATCCGGCTCGAAGCCCAGCAGCCGGGCGGCCAGGGGACCTGGGCCGGTTCGGCCGAGGCGGGCGACACGGCCTGAGTGCGACACAGCCCGGGATCGCGACACGGCCTGAGAGTGTGACGAGCGTCACTCACGTTTGCCGGGATTGATCTTCGCTTCACCGTACGATTGAGTTACTGAACGATTCGCTGCTCAAAGGACCGTGTCCTGCGGGCCGCTGCGTCGCGGGTTCGGGGTTTCTGCTCGCTCGGGGATGAGCTGGGGTTCGCCCCACAGGAGTCCTCGTGTCCTCTCGTCTTCTCGCCGCCGCTGCGGCCCTGGTCGGAACCAGCTGTGTGCTGGTCGGCCTCCCGTCCACCGCCGGGGCGGCCGCCACCCCGGCCTCCATCTCCGGAGTCACCTCGGCCCCCGGTGCGCGCGCTGGCGAGGTCGTCATCCGCTGGACGTCCAGTGGGTCCAACACCTCCGGCTTCAGGATCGAGACCGGGTTGTCCACCTTCAGCCCTAGCTCCTCGTCCAGCCTGCCCCGCCACGGTCGGAGCTCGAAGGTCTTCTCCGTCGGACGCTCGGCCCGCTCGGTCACCCTCAGCGCGGCCCAGGTCGCGTCGGCGGGTGCGGCACCGCAGACCGGCGCCCACCTCTACTTCCGGGTCTACGCGGTCAACGGCAGCACCGTCCGGGCCTACCCGTACCTGCAGGCGGTCATCCCCCGTGCGGTGACCCCGCGCAGCAGCGGGACCGCCGTCCGGGTCGCGAGCTTCAACATCCGCACCGCTAAGGCCACCCAGGACGCCCGCAGCTGGCTCGCCCGCTCCGGTGACGTCGCCGACGAGATCGAGCGCGAGAACCCCGGCGTCGTCGCGATCCAGGAGCTGTCCCCGGGTCGGGCCGACGGGCGGTCGGGGACCACCAACGGCGCCCTGCGCCAAACCGAGAGCCTGGAGAAGGCGATGCGGTCCACGGGGGCCTCGCGCTACCGGCTCGTGCGGACCACCTCCTACGTGAAGCCCGGCCGCACCCACGGCACCCAGGGCGCCCGTTTGCTCTACGACACCTCGCGCTACAGCCTGGCCAGCCGGTGCCCGGAGATGACCGGCAGCAGCCACTGGAACAGTGCCTGCAGCGTGGAGCTGCCGCTGCTGAGCGGGGACAGCGAGAGCCTTCGGCGCAGTGCGGCGTACGCGGAGTTCCAGAGCCAGGCCACCGGCCAGCGGTTCTGGGTGGTCTCGGTGCACCTCGACTCCCGGCACAGCAGCAACCTGACCACCGAGAAGCGCTACCAGGAGCTGCGCCGGGCGCAGGTGGCCAAGGCGTACGCGAAGGTCGTCGGGCTCGCCCACGGCAACCCCGTCATCGTCGCCGGTGACCTCAACTCCTGGCAGAACAACCGGGCCGGGCACCAGCCGCACGACTACCTGGTCAGCAAGGGCTTCTACGACACCGCCGGCGCGGTGACCCAGGTCAACATCCAGTACCCGACTATCAACGACTTCGCCACCACCCTCAAGCCCGGGATGAACGGCTACGGGGTCCGGATCGACGCCATCCTGAGCAACGGCCCCGCCGGGGCGAAGCGGTTCGAGAACGTGATGAAGGTGACCGACTCCCACCGGCCGTCGGACCACAACATGATCCTCGCCGATCTAGTGCTGTAACGCACCGACGACGCGCGTGCAACGGACCCCGGCGGATCCGTGCGCCTCGTGCGTGCCGGACGGTTCACGCGTCCCGTGCGTCCGTGTGCTCGGGAGCCGGGAAGGCTGTCGACAGGGTGCGGAGGTCAGCCGTTGGCGATGGCGGCGGGTCCGTCCTCGCGTCGGATGTCGATGATGTGGCCGGTCTGGCCCGAGAGCAGCACGGCCAGGG
>JBBQAB010000447.1:0-4652 GCA_038198385.1 Propionibacteriales bacterium | reverse complement strand
GTGAGCTCACCGGTCTCGAGGTCGAAGTGCCACTTGGGGACCAGGAACAGGGACAGTCCCTTGGTGCCCGGCCCGCCGACCCCCGGGGGCAGCGGGTCGGAGCCGTCGGCGGACGCGACGGGTCGGGCCAGCACCAGGTGCATGATGTTCTCGGTCAGGTCGTGCTCCCCGGAGGTGATGAAGCGCTTGACCCCCTCCAGACGCCAGGTGCCGTCGCCCTGGCGTACGGCGCGGGTGCGGCCCGCGCCGACGTCGGAGCCTGCGTCCGGCTCGGTCAGCACCATCGTCGCGCCCCACTGCCGCTGCACCATGTGACGGGCGATCGCGCGGTCGCGCTCCGTCCCGTTGCTGAAGATCATGGCGGCGAACTTCGGCCCGGCCGCATAGAGGTAGACCGCGGCGTTGGCCCCCAGGTTGAGCTCGTTGACGGCCCACTGCAGCGACGGGGGAGCGGGCTGACCGCCCAGGGCCGCCGGGATCTCGAGCTGCCAGAAGCCGGCGTCGAGGAGGGCCCGGTAGGAGGCCTTGAACGCCTCGGGCAGCCGTACGGTGTGGGCCACGGGGTCGAAGACGGGGGCCTCACGGTCCCCGGTGACGAAGGAGCCCGCCAGCCTGGTCCGGGCCAGCTGCTCGACCTCGTCCAGGATGGCGTCGGCGGTCTCGACGTCCAGGTCGGCGTACGGGCCGTGACCCAGGACCTCCCCTCGGCCGAGGAGCTCGTAGAGGTTGAAACGGATGTCACGAAGGTTGGATCGGTAGTGGCTCATGCGGTACCTCGGGCTCGGGCGAAGTTACTCACGGGTAACATTCACTATATTACTCACGGGTAACATCCCGATCGGCCTGCTGTGACAGCTTTGTGACCGAGCCAAGGCCAAACTGTGGCTCTCTCAGGTTCCTGTTAGCCATTCTCGATACCATCGTCCGAGTGACTGACCCCCAGGTCCGACCTGCGGCCCGCACCTCGACGACGGCCCGCACCTCGACGACGGCTCCGCCTGGAGCCCCCCAGACGGTGGGCTCTCCGGCCACCCGTCGGGCCCCTCTCGTCCTGGTCGCCCTCGTCATCGCGATGGTCGCGGTCGCGGCTCGGGCCTATCCGGTGCTGGCCGGTGGCGGTCTGTTCGGCCTGGGCAACTACGACGACGGCGTGCACTACGCGGCCGCGGTCGCCTTCACCAGCGGCCAGCTGCCCTACCGGGACTTCCTCCTGCTGCACCCGCCGGGGATCGTTCTGCTCCTCAGCCCGGCCGCGGTGGTGGGCAGCCTGTTCGGCGACCCGACGGGGATGGCGACGGCGCGGGTGGGCTGGTGGCTGCTCGGTGGGGTCAACGCCCTGCTGGTCGCCCGGATCGCCCTGCGCTTCGGCCGTCCGGCCGCCCTGGTCGGGGGTTTCGGCTACGCCTTGTTCTACCCGGCGGTCTACAGCGAGCACACCGCGCTGCTGGAGCCTCCGGCCACCACCTGCCTGCTCGTCAGCCTGCTGCTGGTCAGGGCTACCGACCCCCGGGCCGTGTTGACGTCCCCGCGCCTGCTGCTGGCCGGAGCGGTGCTGGGCTTCGGGGCGACCCTGAAGATCTGGGGGGTCGTACCCGTCCTGGTCGTCGTGGTCTGGCTGCTGGGCGGCCGACGGGTCCGTGCGGCCACCCTGTACCTGGCCGGCGCGGTGGGGATCTGTCTGGTGGTGTACCTCCCCTTCTTCCTGCAGGCCCCGGGTGAGATGTGGCGCTTCGTGGTGAGCGACCAGGTCGGGCGCCGCGCTTTGAACGTCTCCTTCGTCAAGCGGCTGACAGACCTGTCCGGAATGACGCTGTGGGCGCCGTCGCCGACCCGCCTCACCCCACTGATCCTCGCGGCCCTGACGGTCGGGGTGGTCTGCACCCTCGCGGCCCTGACGATGCGGCGTACGCGGCTGCTGGGACTGCTGACCGCGGCTCTGGTCGCCATGCTCCTCTTCACCCCGTCGTGGTTCGTGCACTACACCGGCCTGACCGCGGCCCCCGTGGTGCTGGTCACCGCGACCACGGCCGGGTTGCTGCTCTCGCTCCTGACCCGGGTGACCGGCCGGACCTGGGTCACGGGGATTCTGCTGAGCGTGGGCCTGATCGGGTTGCTCGGCTACGCCCAGCAGCTCCTGGACCTGCGCCTGATCCGCAGCTTCCCGGGCGCGTCCTTGTCCCGGGCCCTGGTCGGCGTGCCGGGGTGTGTCGCCACGGACGACCCGTCCACCCTGATCCAGACCGACCTGCTGCGCCGCAACCTCGCCCGGGGCTGCCGCACCGAGATCGACCTGGGCGGGGTGAACTACGACATCGAGCACCCCGACGAGGCGCAGGTCTCCCGCGCCCGCAACCCCAACTGGCAGCAGTACTGTCTGGACTACTACCGCGCCTCCGACGCGGTGATCTCGGTCCGGTTCCGGTCCGGTTTCGGCTACAGCCGGTCGACGGCCCGGGTCTACGACGCCTGGCCCGAGCTCGCCCGGGTGGGTCAGTACGTGGTCCGGATCCCGCAGCCCGCCGCCTCCTGAACCGACCCCCGTCGAGTCGCGGGACCCCCCTGTGCGCACGCTGGGAATCAGGGACATAATCCTCAGGGTTATCGGCTGCGGCGCGAGGAGACGGCATGACACGGCTCGACACGAACTTCTTCGACTACGGCATCCTGGTCATCTACTTCGCCCTTGTGGTGGCGATCGGGGTTTTGGCCCGGCGAGCCATCGCCACCAGCGAGGACTTCCTGCTCTCGGGACGGTCCCTGCCTGCGTGGGTGACTGGGATCGCGTTCATCTCGGCCAACCTCGGAGCGATCGAGATCCTCGGGATGGCGGCCAACGGCGCGCAGTACGGGTTGGCGACGGTCCATTTCTACTGGATCGGGGCCGTCCCCGCGATGGTCTTCCTCGGCCTGATCATGATGCCCTTCTACTACGGCTCCAGGGTCCGCAGCGTCCCGGAGTACCTGAAGCGGCGGTTCAACGCCCCGACCCACCTCTTCAACGCGATCAGCTTCGCGGTCGCCGCGGTCCTGATCGCCGGGGTCAACCTGTACGCCCTGGCCCTGGTCATCGAGTCTCTCCTGGGCTGGCCGATCTGGCTATCGATCCTGGTCTCGGCCATCTTCGTGCTTGCCTACATCACCCTCGGCGGGCTGTCCGGGGCCATCTACAACGAGGTGCTGCAGTTCTTCGTCATCGTCGCGGGCCTGAGCCCGATCGTGATCATCGGTCTCAAGGCCGCCGGCGGCTGGGACGGTCTGAAGGTCAAGATCACCCAGAGCGCCCTCGGCGACCAGGGCCTCAGCCTCTGGGGCGGCACCAACGTCGGCGGGTGGACCAACGCCCTCGGTGACTGGATCGGCATCGTGATGGGGCTGGGCTTCGTCCTCTCCTTCGGCTACTGGACGACCAACTTCGCCGAGATCCAGCGGGCCCTGTCGGCGAAGGACCTCTCCGCCGCCGAGCGCACCCCCCTGATCGGCGCGTTCCCCAAGATCTTCATCCCTGTCCTGTCGATCCTGCCGGGCCTGCTGGCCATCGCCCTGCTGCCGGACTTCGGCGCGGAGGGCTCGGGGACGACGTACAACGAAGCCATCCCGCTGCTGATGAACAAGTACCTCCCCAACGGCACCCTGGGGATCGCGCTGGCCGGTCTGCTGGCCGCGTTCATGGCCGGTATGGCGGCCAACATCAGCTCGTTCAACACGGTCTTCACCTACGACATCTGGCAGACCTACATCCGCAAGAACTTCCCCGACCACTACTACCTCAACATCGGGCGGATCGTGACCGTGGTCGGGATCGCGATCGGGGTGGGGACGGCCTTCATCGCCGCCGGGTTCAACAACATCATGAACTACATCCAGCTGCTGAACTCGTTCTTCAACGCCCCGCTGTTCGCGACCTTCATCATCGCCATGTTCTGGAAGCGGACGAGCCCGTGGTCCGGTTTCTGGGGTCTCCTCGCGGGCACCGTCGGTGCGGGGGTCGCGCACCTGGTCGCCCCGAACATCGCCTACTTCCACGCGGGTCAGACCCTGGACGGCGAGCTCAACCAGCAGATGGCCAACTTCTACGGTGCGATCGTGGCCTTTGTGGCCGACGCGGTGGTCACCGTGGTCGTCACGCTGCTCGGGACGCCCAAGCCGCTCAAGGAGCTGCGCGGACTGGTCTGGGGGGTCACCGACCCCGACGCGGGTGACCCGCACCAGGGCTACGTCCGTAAGTGGTACGAGTCGCCCAAGCTGCTCGGGTTCACCGCCCTGGGCATCACCCTGGTCCTGTCCCTCGTCTTCATCTGATCGGAACCTGCCATGACTGACGACAAGCCCTCCGAGACGCTGACCTCGGCCGCGTCCAAGCTCTTCGACATCCGGCTGCTGATCGGGTCGCTGTTCACCTTGTACGGCGGGCTGCTCATCATCTACAGCTTCTTCACCACCCAGGCCCAGCTCGAGAAGGCCGTGGGGATCAACATGAACCTGTGGCTGGGACTGTCCATGCTGGTCCTGGGGCTGCTCTTCCTGCTCTGGATCAAGCTGTCCCCGCTGCAGCGCCCGGACCCCGACAGCATCGACGATGACCGGCCGGCCGCTCACTAGCCGTTCAGCTGACCGTCCGCGGGGGGGCCCCCCGCCGGGGGGCCCCCCCCCCC
>JBBQAB010000446.1:0-3609 GCA_038198385.1 Propionibacteriales bacterium | reverse complement strand
TGCCGATGCCCTCGCGGCGGAACCCACCGAGCCGAAACACACGGAGACGTTGACCGACCCAGAGTCCGACCTTCCCCCCGGTACCGAGACCACTGCCTCGGGCCGAGGCGGCACCACGTCGGTGACGGCGGACCCTGCGACCCCCGAGGTCGCACCCGAGCCGGCGGCCCCCGAGGTCGCGGTCCTGTCCGAGCCGGCCGACGGCGTGCCCGAGGTCATCGCGACCCCGGAGGCCCTGGACGCCGCCATCGCGTCGCTGCGGGCCGGCCACGGTCCGGTCGCGGTCGACGCCGAACGGGCCCACGGCTTCCGCTACAGCCAGCGCGCCTACCTGCTGCAGCTGCGGCGTCAGGGCTCCGGCACCCACCTGATCGACCCGGTGGCGTTCGGTCAGCCGGCGGACCTGTCCCGGCTCGCTGAGGCTCTCACCGGCGCCGAGTGGGTCGTCCACGCCGCCAGCCAGGACCTGCCTTGCCTGTTCGAGGTCGGCCTGGTCCCCCAGACCCTGTTCGACACCGAGCTGGCCGGTCGGCTGCTGGGGTATCCCCGGGTCGCCCTGGGGACGCTGGTGGAGGAGTTCTTCGCGGTCCGGCTGCTGAAGGAGCACTCGGCCTCGGACTGGTCCAGCCGTCCGCTGCCGCCGGAGTGGCTCACCTACGCGGCGCTGGACGTCGAGCTGCTCGTCGAGCTCCGCGACCGGCTCGCCGCCCAGCTGGTCGAGACGGGAAAGTGGGAGTGGGCCCAGCAGGAGTTCGCCGCGCTGGTCGCCGGAGCCGGGGTCAGCCCGGAGCCGCGGACCGACCCGTGGCGGCGTACGTCGGGGATCCACAAGATCCGGAGCCGCCGGGCCCTGGCCGTGGTGTCGGCCCTCTGGCTGGCCCGGGACGAGATCGCCCGCCGTCAGGACCGCGCCCCCAGCAAGATCCTGCCCGACCTGGCCATCAGCGAGATCGCCGCGATCGCCGATCCCGACCGGGCGAGCCTGCGACAGGTGGCCGGTTTCGCCCGCCGCCAGGCCCGGCGCTACGAGGTCAACTGGGTGCAGGCCCTGGAGGCGGCGGCGGCGGTGCCCGAACGGGAGCTGCCGCCCCTGCACCTCACGACCGAGGGTCCCCCCGCCGCCCGGATGTGGTCCTCCAAGGACCCGGTCGCGGCCGCCCGGCTGAGCCGGGTGCGCAGCGCGGTGCTGAGCCGGGCCACCGAGGTCAACCTGCCGGCCGAGAACCTGATGACCCCCGACCACCTGCGCCGGCTGGCCTGGCGCCCGCCCGAGCCGGTCACCGCGGAGGCGGTCGACGCCGCCCTGGAGTCCTACGGGGCCCGGTCCTGGCAGCGTGAGCTCACCGTGGCTGAGATCACCGCCGCGCTGGCGGTTAAGGCGCCGGTCGAACCGACCCCCGCCGCCGCCGAGCCGCTCGCGGGCTGAACCCCGTAGCCGCCAGCCCAGCGGTGGCGGCCGATCCGGACCCACCGCGGTCGGACGCCGTAGTTACCGGTGAGTAATATAGCGGCCATGCCTCGTCACCTTCGCGATGTCGTCTTCGTCGACGGCGTCCGCACGCCCTTCGGAAAGGCCGGGTCGATGTACGCCGAGACCCGGGCCGACGACCTCGTGGTCAACTGCATCCGCGAGCTCGTCCGACGCCATCCCGAGCTGCCGCCGGAGCGGGTAGACGAGGTCGCCATCGCCGCCACCACCCAGATCGGCGACCAGGGTCTGACCATCGGACGGACGGCCGCCCTGCTCGCGGGCCTGCCCAGCTCGGTCCCCGGCTTCGCCATCGACCGGATGTGCGCCGGGGCGATGACCGCGGTCACCACGGTGGCCTCCGGGATCGCCTTCGGGGCCTACGACGTGGCCGTGGCCGGCGGGGTCGAGCACATGGGACACCACCCCATGGGTGAGGGCATCGACCCGAACCCCCGGATCGTCTCCGAGCGGCTGGTGGACCAGTCCGCCCTGGTGATGGGCTCCACCGCCGAGAACCTGCACGACCGCTTCCCCGCCATCACTCGCGAACGCGCCGACGCGTACGCCGTGCTCAGCCAGGACCGGGTGCAGCAGGCGTACGCGAACGGGGTCATCCAGGAGTCCCTGGTCCCGGTCGCCACCCGCAGCACCGAGCTGGGCTGGGGTCTGGCCACCGCCGACGAGCCGCCCCGACCCGGGACCACCGCCGAGAGTCTGAGCCAGCTCCGCACCCCGTTCCGGCCGCGCGGGCGGGTGACGGCCGGAAACGCCGCCGGTCTGAACGACGGCGCCACGGCCTGCCTGCTGGCGGCCGAGGACGTGGCCCACGAGCTGGGGCTGCCCGTCGCCATGCGGCTGGTCAGCTTCGCCTTCGCCGGCGTCCAGCCCGAGGTGATGGGGGTCGGCCCCATCCCGGCCACGGAGAAGGCCCTGGCCAAGGCCGGGCTGGACATCTCCGACATCGGCGCCTTCGAGATCAACGAGGCGTTCGCGGTCCAGGTGCTCGCCTTCCTGGACCACTTCGGTCTCGACTCAGCCGACCCGCGGGTCAACCCGTACGGCGGCGCGATCGCCCTCGGCCACCCGCTCGCCAGCAGCGGGGTCCGGCTGATGATCCACCTGGCCCGGGCCTTCCGCGAGCAACCCGAGGTCCGCTACGGGCTCACGACCATGTGCATCGGGCTCGGCATGGGCGGCACCGTCGTGTGGGAGAACCCGAACCACCCCGACGCCACCTCGACCGAGCAGGAGACCGCGTGAACGCCGCCGAGCTGGACCAGCTGATCGCCACGGCCTCGACGGTGGCCGAGGACGAGGTCGTGACCTTCGCCCGCTCCCGGGACGTGACCCTGCCGCACAGCGGGGGCACCGCCGTCCTGGTCACCCTGGACAACGGGCAGGACCACCGCCGCCCCAACACCTTGGGGGCCCGCGGCCTGGGTGAGCTGAACCGGGCCCTGGACGCGGCCCTGGCCCGACCCGAGGTCGTCGCGGTCGCGGTCACCGGCAAGCCGTTCGTGCTCGCCGCCGGAGCCGACCTGAGCGCCATCTCGCGGATCGTGGATCGCGAGCAGGCCTTGGCCATCGCCCGGATCGGCCACGCCGTCTTCGACAAGCTGCACACGGCCGCGGTCCCCACCTTCGCCTTCGTCAACGGAGTCGCGCTGGGCGGTGGCCTCGAGCTGGCCCTGCACTGCGACTACCGGACCGTCTCGAGCGCCGCCGGGGGCATCGCCCTGCCGGAGTGCTACCTGGGCATGTTCCCGGCCTGGGGTGGGGTCTTCCTGGTCCCCAACCTGATCGGGGCCGACCGTGCGGTCACGGTGATCGTGGAGAACTCCCTGAACCAGAACGTGATGCTCAGCGGCCCGCAGGCCCGCCAGATCGGCCTCGCCGACGAGGTGTTCGACGCCGCGGACTTCCTGGAGCGCTCGCTGGACTGGGCCGGCCGTGTCGTAGCCGGGACGACGGTGGTGACCCGACCCGAGGTCGACCGCGGCGAGGCCTGGGACGCGGCCGAGGCCCGCACCCGGGCGTTACCCGACCGGAACATAACCCCGGCCCCCCCCCCGGCCAACCGATCCCGCTACCTGATAGGGGCCGCCAAAACCCACGACCGCACCCAGGCATACGCCGCC
>JBBQAB010000445.1:0-2807 GCA_038198385.1 Propionibacteriales bacterium | reverse complement strand
GCCGCGGCCCATCGTGGTCAACGCGACCTTGTGGCTGCGCGGGATGTCGTCCCGGACGGTGAGGTCGGGCAGACCCTCGCCCGGGCTGAGGACCGTGCCCGCCGCGATCGGGCGGGTGGCGACCGCGACGTCGTCGCCGGTGCTCAGGCGCAAGGCCACGTCGGCCAGGGGCGTGGGTGAGGTCATGGGCATCGTCCTCGAGCCG
This sequence comes from Propionibacteriales bacterium, assembly GCA_038198385.1. Classification (GTDB taxonomy): domain Bacteria; phylum Actinomycetota; class Actinomycetes; order Propionibacteriales; family Propionibacteriaceae; genus Microlunatus. The sequence goes on along the minus strand of JBBQAB010000445.1, from coordinate 2,602 downwards.
CTAGAGAGTCCGTCCGGACCCGTCATCCTGCCACCGGCCGCGGCGTCCAGCCGTTACCGGCCACCCCCGAAGGAGCTCTCATGACCAGCGACACCGCCCCATCCGACGCGTCGCCGTGCCTGGTCAGGCCGGTGAGCCGGTGACGGGACCGGGGGTCGTCACCATCGGGGAGACCCTGGCGCTGATCTCGACACAGACGTACGGCCCGCTCCAGCACCGCCCGTCGCTGGCCCTGAGCCTGGGCGGTGCGGAGAGCAACGTCGCGATCGGCCTCCGGCGCCTCGGGGTCGACGCGACCTGGATCGGCCGGGTCGGCCGGGACTCCCTGGGCGACCTGGTCCTGCGCGAGATCACCGCCGAGGGCGTGGTCGTCCTCGCCACCCGGGACGAGGAGGCGCCGACGGCGTTGATGGTCAAGGAGCGCCGCTCGGCGGTCCAGACCCTCGTCTGGTACTACCGGGCGGGCAGTGCGGGCTCCCGGATGACGGTCGAGGACGTCGACTTCGAGCGCGTACGAGGTGCCGCGCTGCTGCACCTCACCGGCATCTCGCCCGCGCTGTCGGAGAGCATGGCCGAGGTGACCTTCGCAGCCATCCGGGTCGCGCGGGAGTCCGGCGTCCCCGTCTCCTTCGACCTCAACTTCCGGAGCCGGCTGTGGACCCCGGAGCGGGCCGCCGCGACCTACCGCCGGATCATCCCGCTGGTCGACCTGGTGTTCGCCGGGGATGACGAGGCCGCGGTCGCGGTCGGGGCCGCGGACCGTCCGGTCGAGCTCGCCCGTCGGCTGGTCGCGCTGGGGGCCGGCCAGGCGGTCGTCAAGCTCGGTCCCGCGGGGGCCGTGGCGGTGGTGCAAGGTCGTGAGTACGCCCGGGAGGCCGTCCGGGTCAACGCGGTGGACACCGTGGGGGCGGGCGACGCCTTCGTGGCCGGCTACCTGGCCGAGTACCTGGCCGGTGAGGACGTGGCGACGCGGCTCAGCACGGCGGTGACCGCCGGGGCCTACCAGTGCCTGGTGACCGGTGACTGGGAGGGCCTGCCGCGACGGGCCGAGCTCGCCGGGCTCACCGCGACCGAGCCCGTACGCCGCTGACGCAGGCCACCTGTCGTGGACCGACGGGGCCGGCCGACACCCTGCTCTCGCACCTCTCCAACGAGGAGCAGCACCAGCTCGTCGAGCCGCTGGCCCGCTTGGGCTACGGGTTCTGAGCCCCGGCCGCCTGCTCGGCGTCGCCGCCCGGGGCAGGGGTAGCGCAGCCCGGCCCCGTGCGGGTAGAGCCGGTCCTCGGTGTCGTCGGCCACGTCGGAGTGGGAGGGCTGGACGGCTCCGGTCGAGCGCGGCACCTCGAACGGCAGCCGGCCCAGCGGGGCGACGGCGCCGGTCAGGACGTCGACCAGAACGGCCGGGGAGGCGCCTACGTTGGTGAGGATGGTGGCGACGAACTCGGCGGAGGGGGTGAGGATGGCCGGCCGCTCCAGGTTGGTGTTGACGACCAGGGGGGTGACCGCGGCGACCTCGCGGAGCCGGGCCACCCGGAGCGGTGGGGTCAGGGGCAGGGTGCCCGAGCGGGGCCCGGTGCCGAGGTCGACCTGCGGGTGCCAGCTCCTGCAGGCGTTGGACCACTCGGCGGCGGCCCGCGCCGAGGGCAGCGCATGAACGTTGACGTGGTTGACGTCGTTCCTGGCGTCAGCGGGTGGGGAGGTTGGCCGTCGATGATCGCAGAGTCCGGTCCGGTCCGGTCCGGCTCGGGCGGTGCAGGCCCGGCGCCGACGACCGCCGCAGCGCCCATCTGAGCTGAGCATAGGATCGCCGTCGTGACCGCCCTAGCCCCCCGTAGCCCATGAACGACTCGGAAGCCCGGCCCCGGGCTGGAGTGCTCCTGGACATCGACGGCACCCTGCTCGACACGAACTACCTGCACGCCCTGGCGTGGTGGCAGGCGATGCGGGACGCGGGCATCACCGGCGTGACGATGGCCGACACCCACCAGGCCATCGGCATCGGTAACGCCGAGCTGGTTCAACGGCTGGCGGGGGAGGACAACGAGCAGGCGGTGGAGGCCCACTCCACCCGTTATCGGGCCCTCCGGGACCAGGTGGTTGCTTTTGCGGGGTCGGTGGACCTGGTCACGGCCTGCCGGGACGCTGGACTGGCCGTGGTGCTGGCCACCAGCGGCGTCACCGAGGACCTGGAGTGGATGCTGCCGGTCATCGGGGTGCAGAAGGACGTCCTGACCGGCATCGTCACCTCCGCCGACGTGGAGTCGGCCAAGCCTGCCCCCGACCTGCTCACGGTGGCGATGGAGAAGTTCGGACTCGACCCCTCCCGTACGGTTGCGGTCGGGGACACCGTCTGGGACGTCCGGGCGGCCCACGGCGCGGGTGTCCGCTCCGTGGTGGTCACCACGGGTGGCATCTCCCGCCGCGAGCTGGCCGAAGCCGGAGCGGACGAGATCTACGAGGGCGCCGCCGACCTGCTGGCGCGCTGGTCCGAGTCGTCCCTCTCCCGGCTGACCTGACCCGCCCGCTCCGCTCGTACCGCTGGCACAGTCCGCTCTGCCTACGAAAGGCTCACCATGTCCACCTGGCTCGTCACCGGCTGTTC
>JBBQAB010000444.1:0-3399 GCA_038198385.1 Propionibacteriales bacterium | reverse complement strand
ACGAGGACGACACCCCGGAGGAGTGGAAGGAGTACTACAACGCGAACGTGGACTTCTTCTCCGACCTGGGCTCCCCCGGTGGCGCGGCCAAGACCGGCGTGATCGAGAAGGACCACCCGCTGGTCGCGGCCCTGCCGCCCCAAGAGCACGAGGAGTGAGCCCGACGGCTCGCCCCCGGACCCCGCTTGCGGCCGGGCTGCCCGACTTTCCCTGGGACAGCCTGGCCGCGGCCAAGGCCCGGGCCGCGGAGCATCCCGGTGGTCTGGTCGACCTCTCCGTCGGCACTCCAGTCGACCCGACGCCTGACGTGGGCCAGGAAGCGCTGCGGTCGGCCGCCGACAGCCCGGGCTACCCGCTGACCGCGGGGACACCGGCGCTCCGGTCGGCCATCGCCGGCTACCTGGTCCAGCGCTGGGGCGCGCTGGACCTGAGCCCGGACGCGACGCTGCCGCTGGTCGGCACCAAGGAGCTCGTAGCCTGGCTGCCGCTGCTGCTCGGGCTCGGCCCCGACGACGTCGTGGTCTATCCGACGACGGCCTACCCGACCTACCTGGTCGGGGCCCGGATCGCGGGCTGTCGTGCGGTCGCCTGCGACGACCTGACCGAGCTGGGCCACACTGTGCCTGCGCTGGTCTGGATCAACTCCCCGGCCAACCCGACCGGTGAGATCCTTGGACCCGAGGTCATCGCCGACCGCGTCCGCTGGGCGCGGGAGCGCGGCGCCATCGTGGCCTCGGACGAATGTTACGGCGAGTTCGGCTGGGACGCCGAGCCCGTCTCCGTGCTGCACCCGGACATCTGCGCGGGCGACCACACCGGTCTGCTCGCTCTGCACTCCCTCTCGAAGCGGTCGAACGCGGCCGGCTACCGGGCGGGCTTCGTGGCCGGGGACCCGGCCCTGGTGGCCGAGCTGCTGGCGGTCCGCAAGCAGCTGGGCATGATCGTGCCGCGGCCCGTCCAGGAGGCGATGATCGCGCTGCTGGGCGACACGGAGCACGTCGAGGTCCAGCGCGAACGTTACCGCCGCCGCCGCGCGGTGCTGCGTCCCGCCCTGGAGGCGGCCGGCTTCACCATCGAGCACTCCGAGGGTTCGCTCTACTTGTGGGCGACCCGGGGTGAGGACTGCCGGACCTCGGTGGACCTGCTGGCCGAGCACGGGATCCTGGTGGCGCCGGGGGACTTCTACGGCGCCACCGCGAACCAGTACGTCCGGGTGGCGCTGACGGCCGGCGACGAGCGGATCGGGGCCGCGGCCGAGCGGCTGACCGGCGCGGCCGGGACCGGTTCGGGCCTCTCGGTCTGACCCGGTGCCGAGCGGTGAGGGGCTCAGGCGGTCAGGGTTCAGGCGGTCAGGGTTCAGGCGGTCAGGGCTCAGGGGCGCAGGGTGATGACGACCTCGCGGTCCCCGACGGCCGGTCCGGCGGGGTCCCAGCTCGGCAGGTTCATGTTGTCAGTCCGCCACTGGCGGTCCGCGACGGTCACGCCCGTCACCCCGTACGCCGACGCGTTCGCCACCGCGAACTGCCCGTAGGCCCAGGCCAGCCGAGCGCTCGTGGCGCGCAGCGTCAGCACCTGACCCTGGCTGCTGTGTGACACCGTGCCGAACGTCTTGGTGACGGCGGTGGTCAGGGCCGTGACGCTCGAGCGGGTGTTGGAGCGGTCCAGGCAGGTGAGCGCCTGGGGGGAGTGTCCGGTGAGCGAACTGGCGAGCACCCGGGCGTCTGCCTCGTGGTCGCGGTAGGCCTCGGGGAAGCCGCTGCGCTGCACCTTCTGCGCGACCTCGGTGATGTCCCCGGTCTGCCAGCCCTTGACCTTGACCAGCGCGTCGTAGAACTTGCCCGTGGCGTAGTAGGGGTCCATCAGCTGCTTCTCGGTGCCCCAGCCCTGGCTCGGCCGCTGCTGAAACAGCCCGATCGAGTCCCGGTCACCGTAGTCGAGGTTCCGGATGCCGCTCTCCTGGTAGACCGTGGTCATGGCGACCGACGCGGCGCGGGCGGGCAGACCGCGACGGACGGAGAGCCCGACGATGACGGAGGTGAGACGCGCCTGCTCCAGGTCGAGCACCACGGAGCCGGAGCCGACGGTGACGACGCAGCGTTGCTGCCCCGGGGCCGGGGGGGTGAGGTTGCGACCGCGGAGATAGACGAAGGCACCGAGGCCGAGCGCGGACATCAGCACGACGGCCAGTGCCAGGCAACCGAGACCCCGGTAGGTGACTCGCACGGCGTCAGTTCGCGTGCAGGGCTTCGTTCAGCTCGACCCCGACGCCCTCCCGGCGCCGCACCTCGATGGTGCCGGTGACCGAGTTGCGCAGGAAGAGCAGGCCCGACTCGCCCGACAGGGTCCGGGCCTTGACGACCTGCCCGCCGGGCAGGGTGACCTTCGTCGAGGCGGTCACGTAGAGCCCGGCCTCCACGACGCAGTCGTCGCCCAGGGAGATACCCACCCCGGCGTTCGCCCCCAGCAGGCAGCGGCGGCCGATGGAGATGACCTCTCTGCCGCCCCCGGAGAGGGTGCCCATGATCGAGGCCCCGCCGCCGACGTCGGAGTCCTGGCCCACCACGACCCCGGCCGAGATGCGGCCCTCCACCATCGAGGTGCCCAGCGTGCCGGCGTTGTAGTTGACGAAGCCCTCGTGCATGACGGTGGTGCCGGCGGCGAGGTGGGCGCCCAGCCGTACGCGGTCGGCGTCGGCCACCCGCACTCCGGTCGGCAGCACGTAGTCGACCATCCGCGGGAACTTGTCGACCCCGAAGACGGTGACGTGCCCGCGGTCAGCGCGCAGCCGCGCTCGGACCGCCTCGAAGCCGACGACCGCGCACGGGCCGGCCGAGGTCCAGACCACGTTGGGCAGCTGGGCGAAGATGCCGTCCAGGTTGAGGGTGCGGGGCGCGACGAGCCGGTGGCTGAGCAGGTGCAGCCGCAGGTAGGCGTCCGGCGTGCTGGCCGGGGCGGCGTCGAGGTCGATCTCGACCTCCATCAGGTCGACCCGTACGCCCCGGAGCTCGTCGACGACGGCCGCCGCCAGCAGCTCGACCGGGGCCTCGGACCCGCTGGCCGGGCTCAGCCGGGGATCGGGAAAGGAGGTGTCGAGGACCTGTCCGGACTCGTGGACCGTCACCAGGCCCCAGCCTGAAGCGGTCCGGACCCCCGCGGTCGCTGCAGTCGCACTCATCCCCCGAGCCTACCGAACCGGCCCGGGCGGACCCTCCGCCGAAGGCGGCGGCGGGACGCGCCGTCGGTGGCGGCCTCACCGTCGGTGTCGAGGTCAGTGCCGGTGTCGAGGTGAGGGGGTCGCGGGCCCGGTCCGACGGGTAGGGTGCCGCTCATGTCGGAGCCACTGGACCTGGAGGGCGATGTCGTTGAGCTGCTGGAGGCGCTCATCGACACCGAGTCGGT
>JBBQAB010000443.1:0-8040 GCA_038198385.1 Propionibacteriales bacterium | reverse complement strand
GCGAGGAGGCGGCCACGGCCGGGGTGAGCCTGGTCGGTGGCGACATCACCCGGGCCCGTGACATCACGGTCAGCGTCACCGTGCTGGGCGGGATGCGGCAGGGGTCACCGGTCCGCCGCTCCGGGGCGCAACCGGGCGACCAGGTCGCGGTGGTCGGGCGGCTGGGCTGGGCCGCCGCCGGGCTGGCGGTGCTCGGTCGGGGCTTCCGATCCCCGCGCGCCGTGGTCGAGGCGCAGCGGTTCCCGCAGGTGCCGTACGGCCAGGGTGCGGTCGCCGCCGCCGCCGGGGCCACGGCCATGGTCGACATCTCCGACGGTCTGCTCGCCGACCTCGGCCACGTGGCCCGCGCGTCCGCGGTGATGGTCGACCTCGACCGGCAGGCGTTCGCCGTCCCCGACCCGCTGCAGACCGTGTCGGCCGCGACCGGGACCGACCCGTACGGGCTGATCCTGACCGGCGGGGAGGACCACGCCCTGGCGGCGACCTTCCCGGCCGGCGCGCCCCTGCCGGACGGCTGGACGCTGGTCGGCCGGGTCCGGGCGCCCGGGGACGACGAGACCGCCGGGGTGCTGGTCAACGGCACCGCGTACGCGGGTGCAGCCGGCTTCGAGCACTTCGGGGGCCGGCAGTGAGCGCGCTGCCCACGGCGCGGGTGCTGACCATCGCCGGGTCCGACTCCGGTGGCGGGGCCGGCATCCAGGCCGACCTCAAGACGATGCTGGCCCACGGGGTGCACGGGATGAGCGTGGTCACCGCGATCACCGCCCAGAACTCCCTCGGGGTGCAGGGCATCTGGCCGCTGCCGCTGGAGGCCGTGGCCGCCCAGTTCGCCAGCGTGGTCGACGACATCGGGGTGGACGCGGTGAAGACGGGGATGCTCGGGACCCGCGAGACCGTGGAACGGGTGGCGGCGCTGCTGGCCACCCTGGACCCGGGTGTCCCGGTGGTGGTCGACCCGGTCTGCGTGAGCAAGCACGGGAACCCGCTGATCGAGGCGGACGCGGTGGCCGCCCTGCGGGACCTGCTGCTGCCCCGGGCCACCGTGGTCACGCCCAACCTGGATGAGGCCGCCCTGCTGACCGGGAACCCGGTCGACATCCCGCCGGACGAGCTCGCCGACCGGCTGCTGGTCCACGGGCCGGCCTGGGTGCTGGTCAAGGGCGGCCACGGTGCGGGCGCGCCCACCGACCACCTGGTCTCCGCGGCGGGGGAGCGCTTCGCCTACACCGCGGCCCGGGACGACAACCGGCACACCCACGGCACCGGGTGCACGCTGGCCTCGGCCCTGGCCTCCCGGCTGGCGCTCGGCGACAGCGTGCCGGAGGCGACCGCCGCGGCCAAGGCCTACATCACCGGGGCCATCGCCGGCGGCTTCGCGCTCGGGGCCGGCATCGGTCCCACCGACCATCTGTGGCGCCTGCGGCCGGGCCTGGACTGCGGCTGAGCCGGTCGCGACCGGGCTCGTGGTGCGGCCCTTCCGGGTCGGGAACCCGCGTCGTCGGCCCGGCGTGTGACCCCGGGCGGGGAGGCCGTCATCGCGTAGCCTGCCAGCATGGCGACCCGCGCGTCTTCCCCGCCGCGGACTCGTAGCCAACCGGGCTCTTCGAGCTCCGGCGCTAGTTCGCGGTCCGCCGGAAGCAACACGACCACCTCCCGTACGCCTGCCCCTCGCGGCGGCGGCTCCTCACGCTCCGGCGGCTCCTCCCGCGGTACCGGGGCCCGGGCCGCGCAGCAGAAGGCCCGCGCCAAAGCGGCCGCCCGGCAGCGCCGGCACGGTGTGCTCGCCGCCGTCGGTCGAGGTCTGGGGGCGGCCTGGAATGGCACCGCCCGCGGCCTGGGGGCCGCGGCCCGCGGGGTCGGCCAGGGGGCCCGGGACGTCGACCCGGGCCTGCGCCGCGACGGCGCCGGTCTGTTCTTGCTCGGCTGCGCGATCGTGGTCGCGGCGGAGTTCTGGTGGGGCCTGCCCGGCCCGGTCGGCCACGGCATCCGCGTCGGGGTCTCCAGCGTCATCGGCGCCCTGTCCTACGCGGCCCCGATCTTCCTGGCCGCGATGGCCTGGCGCACGCTGCGGCACCCGGACCGCAACGGCCCCGGCGGCCGCCAGGCCGTCGGCTGGACCGCGGTCACCTTCGGGCTGCTCGGTCTGATCAACATCGCCCGTGGCCTGCCCGTCACCAACCAGCCGGAACAGCTGCGCGAGGCCGGCGGCATCCTCGGCTATCTCTCGTCCTCGATCCTGGCCGACCTGCTGACGGTCTACGTCGCGGTCCCGCTGCTGGTGCTGCTGATGCTCTTCGGGGTCCTGGTCGTCCTGGGCATCCCCCTGCACGTGCTGGCCGAGCACGCCCGCGGCGCTCGCGAGCGGCTGCAGCGCCCGCGCGAGGTGATCGAGGGCGAGGTCGTCCCGGATGCGCTGACCTTCGGGGTCGACGAGGCGTACGACACCCCGGTGGTGGGGGACGAACCCCGCTCCCGCCGGAGCCGCAAGGCCCTGACCGCTGAGCCCGAGGACTCCCACACCGACGCCTCCGCGGAAGGCGACGCCGGAGAGGACGAGTCCGTGGACCTCCAGGCGTGGGCGGCCGAGCCCGCGGCGGGACGCTCCCGCCGCAAGGGCACCGCCGGTCGCTCCGCCGCCCGGTCCCAGCCGGACCCCGGCTCCGACGCGGGTCCAGACGCCGAGACCGACCCCGACACCCAGAACGACGCCGACACCGAGCCGACCCGGCAGGTGGAGCGCCCGGTCACGGCAGGTCTGCCCCCGGGGGTCACCGTGCACGGTGCCGGCAGCGACGGCCTGGAGGCCCCGCCGCACACCCCGATCCCTCAGCGGGTCGAGCAGCTCCAGCTGTCCGGCGACGTGCAGTACGTGCTGCCCGACTCCGAGGACCTCAAGCCCGGCAGTGTGCACAAGGCCCGCACCGAGGCCTCGGACGCGGTGGTGCACCGGCTCACCGAGGTGCTGGAGCAGTTCGAGATCGACGCCCAGGTCACCGGCTACAGCCGCGGCCCGACGGTCACCCGCTACGAGGTCGAGCTCGGCCCGGCGGTCAAGGTCGAGAAGGTCACCGCGCTGAGCAAGAACATCGCGTACGCCGTGGCCAGCGCCGACGTCCGGATCCTGTCCCCGATCCCCGGGAAGTCCGCGATCGGGATCGAGATCCCCAACCTGGACAAGGAGGTCGTCAGCCTCGGCGACGTCCTCCGCTCCGCCAAGGCCCGTAACGACCATCACCCGATGACCGTCGGTCTGGGCAAGGACGTCGAGGGCGGGTTCGTGGTGGCCAACCTGGCCAAGACCCCGCACCTGCTGGTAGCCGGGGCCACCGGCTCGGGCAAGTCCAGCTTCGTGAACTCGATGATCACCTCGGTGCTGATGCGGGCCACCCCGGACGAGGTCCGGATGCTGATGGTGGACCCGAAGCGGGTCGAGCTCACGGCGTACGAGGGGGTCCCGCACCTGGTCACCCCGATCATCACCAGCGCGAAGAAGGCCGCCGAGGCGCTGCAGTGGGTCGTGCGCGAGATGGACATGCGCTACGACGACCTGGCCGCCTTCGGGTTCCGCCACATCGACGACTTCAACAAGGCGGTCCGGGCCGGGTCGGTCCAGCCGCTGCCCGGTTCGGAGCGGGTCCTCGCGCCCTACCCGTACCTGCTGGTGATCGTGGACGAGCTGGCCGACCTGATGATGGTGGCCCCGCGCGACGTGGAGGACTCCATCGTCCGCATCACCCAGCTCGCCCGGGCCGCCGGCATCCACCTGGTGCTGGCCACCCAGCGGCCGAGCACCGACGTGGTCACGGGTCTGATCAAGGCCAACGTGCCCAGCCGGCTCGCCTTCGCCACCTCGTCGATGACCGACTCCCGGGTCATCCTCGACCAGCCCGGGGCGGAGAAGCTGGTCGGCCAGGGTGACGGGCTCTTTCTGCCCATGGGGTCCAGCAAGCCGATCCGGATCCAGGGCGCCTGGGTCACCGAGGCCGAGGTCCGTGCCGTGGTCGCCCACGTCACCGCGCAGCTCAAGCCCGACTACCGGATCGACGTGGCCGTGGCCCCGGAGGCCTTGACCAAGGTGGCCGAGGACATCGGCGACGACCTGGACCTGGTCCTGCAGGCCGTCGAGCTGGTGGTCACCCTGCAGCTCGGGTCCACCTCGATGCTGCAGCGCAAGCTCCGGGTCGGGTTCGCCAAGGCGGGACGGCTGATGGACATCCTCGAGACCCGGGGCGTGGTCGGCCCCTCGGAGGGCTCCAAGCCCCGTGAGGTGCTGGTCAAGCCCGACGAGCTCGACGTGGTCGTGGACAACCTCCGGCTGGGCTGAGCCGGGCGTTCCTGCGGCGGACCTCAGCGCGTGCACCGGGTCCGGCTCCCCTCGCGGGGGCCGGCCCGGTCGCGTCTCACCAGACGCCGAGCTGGCCGACCTCGGTCAGGCGGACGACCGCGATGCCGTCGGCGTCGCTGCGGGCGAGGTCGACCTCGGCGCTGAAGCCCCAGTCGTGGTCCCCGGCCGGGTCGTCCAGGATCTGGCGGACCAGCCAGCGGCCGCCGCCCTCGGGGTGCTCGTCGACCAGCAGCATGGCCGGCCCGCGGGCACCGGCCCCGGTCTGCAGGGTGCCGTGCTCGGCGAAGTAGGGCTCCAGGGCGTCGGCCCAGCGGCCGGCCGACCAGCCCGACTCGTGGTCCAGCTCGCCCAGCTCGTCGTAGCGGCGGCGGGCCGCCAGCTCGACCCGCCGGAACAGCGCGTTGCGGACCAGCACCTTGAAGGCCCGGGCGTTGGCGGTGACCGGCGGGGCCTGCTCGTCCAGCGGGCCGCGGATCTCGGCGGTGGGCTCGGCGTCGGGGTTGCGGAGCTTCTCCCACTCGTCCAGCAGGCTGGAGTCGACCTGGCGGACCAGCTCGCCCAGCCAGGCGGTCAGGTCGGCCAGGGCGTCGGTGCGAGCGTCCTCGGGGACGGTCTGGCGCAGCGCCTTGTAGGCGTCGGCCAGGTAGCGCAGCACGATCCCCTCGGCGCGGGCCAGCGAGTAGAAGCTGACGTACTCAGTGAAGGTCATCGAGCGCTCGAACAGGTCCCGAGCCACCGACTTCGGGGCCACCTCGTTGTCCAGCACCCACGGGTGGCTGACCGCGAAGGCCGCGTACGCCACCCCGAGCAGCTCGTCCAGGGGTCGGGGGTAGGTGACGTCATCGAGCAGGACCATCCGCTCCTCGTACTCGATGCCCTCCCTCTTCATCCCCTCGACCGCCTCGCCCTTGGCCTTGGAGCGCTGGGCGTGCAGCACCGGGCGCGGGTCCTCCAGGGTGGCTTCGACGACCGAGACGACGTCCAGGGCGTAGGTCTCCGACTCCGGGTCGAGCAGGTCGAAAGCGGCCAGGGCGAAGGGGGAGAGCGGCTGGTTGAGGGCGAACTCCGGCTGCAGGTCCACCGTCACCCGGGTGGTCCGGCCCAGGGCGTCGGGGCTCGCGAGCTGCTCGACCACCTCCGAGCTCAGCAGCCCGCGGTAGATCGACAGCGCCCGGTGGACGTGGACGCGCCGGCGTACGGAGGGCTCGTCGTTGTCGGTGAGCAGATGCCGCATCGCCGCGTAGCAGTCGCCGGGGCGGTTGATGACGTTCAGCAGCATCGAGTGGGTGACCTTGAACGAGGACTCCAGCGGCTCGGGCGCGGCGTCGATCAGCCGGTCATAGGTGGGGCGGCCGTAGCCGACCGTCCCCTCGGGCGGCTTCTTGCGCACCACCTTGCGGCGCTTCTTGGGGTCGTCGCCCGCCTTGGCCAGCGCCTTCTCGTTGGCCACGACGTGGTCGGGGGCCTGGACGGTCACGGTGCCCGCCGCGTCGTAACCGGCCCGGCCGGCGCGGCCGCCGATCTGGTGGAACTCGCGGGCCGTCAGCAGCCGGGGGCGGATCCCGTCGTACTTGCTCAGCGCGGTCAGCAGCACCGTGCGGATCGGCACGTTGATCCCCACCCCGAGGGTGTCGGTGCCGCAGATGATCTTGAGCAGCCCGGCCTGGGCGAGCAGCTCGACCAGCCGGCGGTACTTGGGCAGCATCCCGGCGTGGTGCACCCCGATCCCGTTGCGGACCAGCCGGGAGAGCGTCTTACCGAAGCCCGCGGTGAACCGGAAGCTGCCGATCAGGGCCGCGATCTGGTCCTTCTCCTCGCGGGTGCAGACCCGGAGGCTGTTGAGCGCCTGGGCCTGCTCGATGGCGGCCGCCCGGCTGAAGTGCACGACGTAGATCGGCGCCTGGTGGGTGGCCAGCTTCTCCTCGATCGTCTCCAGCAAGGTGGTGGTGACGTACTCGTAGTGCAGCGGCACCGGACGCTCGGCGGAGGAGACCACGGCCGTCGGACGCCCCGTACGCCGGGTCAGGTCGTCGGCGAAGCGGGTGACGTCGCCCAGGGTGGCCGACATCAGGACGAACTGGGCGCGCGGCAGCTCCAGCAGCGGGACCTGCCAGGCCCAGCCACGGTCCGGGTCGGCGTAGAAGTGGAACTCGTCCATCACCACGCAGGCGATGTCGCTGTCGGCGCCTTCGCGCAGGGCGATGTTGGCCAGGATCTCGGCCGTGCAGCAGATGATCCGGGCGCCGGGGTTGACGCTCGCGTCCCCGGTCATCATCCCGACCTGGTCGGTGCCGAAGACCTCGGCCGCGGCGAAGAACTTCTCCGAGACCAGCGCCTTGATGGGGGCGGTGTAGAAGGTCCGGCCACCGCGGGCCAGGGCGGCGAACTGGGCCCCGGTCGCGACCAGGCTCTTGCCCGACCCGGTCGGGGTGGACAGGATCACGTTCGCGTCCGACACGATCTCCATCACCGCCTCGGTTTGGGTGGGATAGAGGGGCAGGCCACGGTCGGCGGCCCAGCCGGTGAACGCCTCGAAGACGGAGTCGGCGTCCGGGTCGGCCGGGATCAGGTCGGTGAGAGTCATCGTCTCCCGATGGTGTCATCTTGGACCCTTGTCACGCCTCCTGAACCGGTATAGGTTGCCGTTAAACCGGTTTAGAAGCACGACCCGGCTCGACAGGGGCAGATCATGGGGGATCGCCGACCGACCATCGCCGACGTGGCCCGTGAGGCCGGCGTCAGCAAGGGACTGGTCTCCTTCGTGTTCAACGACCGGCCCGGGGTCGCACCTCAGACCCGGGAGCGCATCATGGCCGCCGCCCAGGAGCTGGGCTGGCGCCCCCGACCCGACGCGCGCTCCCTGTCCACCCGGCGGTCCGCCGCGCTCGGCTGGGTGGTCCGGCGCAACCCGCAGACCCTGGCCACCGACCCCTTCTTCGCGGCCTTCATGGCCGGCGTCGAGACGGTGCTCGGCCCCCAGGGGCAGATCCTGGTGCTGAGCCTGGTCGCCGACGACGCGGCGGAGCGGGCGGCGTACGAGGCGTTCGCCGCCGACGCCCGGGTCGACGGCGTCTTCCTCACCGACCTGCGTCAGGGCGACTCCCGGCTCCCGCTGCTGGCCGGGCTCGGCCTCCCGGCGGTCACCCTCGGCCACCCCGACGTCGCGGACGGTGGGCCGGCGGTCAACCTGGCCGACACCCCCGGGGTGTGGGCCTCCGTCGCCCACCTGGTGGAGCTCGGGCACCGGCGGATCGCCTACGTGGGCGGCGACGTGGCCATGCTGCACGGCGTACGCCGCGGGCGCGCCTTCCGCGAGGCGATGGCGGCTGCGGGGGTCACCGACGCCGAGGTCGTCGACACTGACTTCTCCGCGGCGGCGGCCTCGGTCGCCACGGAGCGGCTGCTGTCCGCCGAGGTCGCGCCCACCGCCATCGTCTACGCCAGCGACCTGATGGCGGTGGCGGGGATCGGGGTCGCTCACCAGCGCGGCCTGCGGGTGCCCGCCGACCTGTCGGTGGTCGGGTTCGACGGGACCGAGCTGGCCCGTCACATCTTTCCCGCCCTGACCACCGTGGTCGCCGACCCGGTGCCGTGGGGCCGTGCGGCCGCCACGGTGCTGCTCCAGCTGGTTCGCGACGGCGCGGCCGACAGCATCGAACTGCCGGCCGGCGAGCTGGTCGTCCGGCAGTCGACCG
>JBBQAB010000442.1:0-2839 GCA_038198385.1 Propionibacteriales bacterium | reverse complement strand
TACGGTCAGGTCGGGCTCCCCGTAGAGCAGCTGGGGCGCGTTGCCGGCCTTGACCTTGCGCTCGATGTCCTCCCACTGGGCCTTCAACCGGTTGACGTCGCGGACCAGCTCGTCCTCGCTGGCCCCCTCGGCCGCGGTCCGGACGATGACGCTCGCCGACTCCCCGACCAGGTCGGAGAGGATGTCCTTGAGCCGCTTGCGCTCGATGTCGGGCAGCTTGCGGGAGATGCCCGACAGGTGGCCGCCGGGCGCGTACACGATGTAGCGGCCCGGGATCGAGACGTGGTTGGTCAGCCGGGCGCCCTTGGCCCCGACCGGGTCCTTCGACACCTGAACCAGGATCGGCTGGCCCGACTTGAGGACCCGCTCGACCTTCCGGCCCTGGCCCTCGGCTCCGAAGGCGTCCCAGTCCACCTCGCCGGCGTAGAGCACGGCGTTACGGCCGCGGCCGATGTCGATGAAGGCGGCCTCCATCGAGGGAAGCACGTTCTGGACCCGCCCGAGGTAGACGTTGCCGATCAGCGAGGCGGCGGAGTCGCGGTCGACGTAGTGCTCGACCAGGACGCCGTCCTCGAGCACGGCGATCTGGGACAGGTCGTCGCGCTGCCGGATGATCATCTTCCGGGCCACCGCCTCGCGACGGGCCAGGAACTCGGCCTCGCTCAGGATCGGGGCGCGACGACGACCGGCCTCGCGGCCCTCCCGGCGGCGCTGGCGCTTGGCCTCCATCCGGGTCGAGCCTTCGATCCCGGTGACCTCGTTGCTCGGCTTGGCCTGCCGGGACCGGGGCTCGCGCACCCGGGTGACGACCTCTGCCGGGTCGTCGGAGGCGGAGCCGGAGTCCTCGCCGCGGCGGCTGCGGCGGCGACGGCGACGGCGGCTGCGGCCCTCGCCGTCTCCCTCGTTGTCCTCACCTGAGTCGTCGGAGGAGTCCTCGGATCCGTCCTCCTCTGCCAACCCCGGGTTCGGGCGTGTGTCGTCGCGACCACCCGCGGGGGCGCTGGACCGCTCGTCGGAGCCAGCGGACCCGGAACTGTCGCTCTGGTCGTCCTTCTCGTGGCTGTCGGCGCCGTTGTGGTCGGTGCTCTCGTCGTCGTCGGAGCCCGTACGGCGACGGCGACGGCCACCGCGACGGCGCCGACGGCGCCGACCGTCGGAGTCCCGTCCGGGCTGGTCGGACTCGCCCGAGGCGGCGTCCTCGTCCTCGTCGCTGCTGTCGTCCTCGTCGCTGCTGTCGTCGTCCCCGGCGTCCTCGTCCTGGGCGCTGCCGTCCTGGGCGCCGTCGGCCTGGGCGCTGTCCTCGACGGACGCCGGCTCAACCGTGTCGTCACCGGCGGTGACCTCGGCCTCATCCACGGCTGCGGGCGCAGGCTCAGGAGCGGCCGGCGTCTCGTCGGTGTCGGGCTCGCCGACGGGCGGCTCGTAGTCGTAGACCGAGTCGCTCATCGTGGTCTGGTGCGACACGGGTGCGGCGGAAAACATGGAGGTCAGGTCGGCCACGGCGGCCCGGTCACCCTCGACCGGCGCGGGAGCCGCCACGGTGCCCATGCCCGACTCGGCGAGCAGGTCGCTGACCGACTGCTCGGCGGCGGGCGCCTTCTTGGCGGCCCGCTTGCGCGGAGCGCGGGTCCGGGCCGGAGCCGCGGGCACGCTCTCGGCGGCTCCGGTCTCGGCGGTGGGAGCGTGGTCGGCAACTCCGGTCTCGGCGGTGGGAGCGTGGTCGGCAGCTCCGGTCTCGGCGGTGGGAGCGTGGTCGGCAGCTCCGGTCTCGGCGGTGGGATCGCTGGCGACCTTCGTCTCGGCGGCGGGGGCCGCAGCGGCGGTCTTCTTGCTGGTGCGCTTCGCCGCGGCCTTGCGGGCCGGGCGCTTCGCGAGGGGTGCGTCCGTGGCCGCTCCGGGCTCGGTCGCGGCTTGGGTCGCGGCAGCAACGTCGGTCCCGGCCGCGGCGGTGGCCTCGACGGCGCTGGGCTCCGGCTCGGCGACCGGCGGACCGGCGGGGCGGCTGGCCGCGCGTCGGCGACGCGGGGCTGCCGGCGGCGCGTCAGCCACTGGGGTCTGGTCGGGTGTGTCGGTGGTCGTGTCGGGCTCGTTGTCGAGCATCCGGACTCCTCTGAAGCGCTGCGGACAGCGCTCTGATCTCGTTCGCGCTACGGCAGAGCCGGGCGGCGGAAGCTAACGGGGATCGACGCGGTAGACGACTCTCCCGCGGTCAAGACCGGCTCTCGTTCGCACGAGGGCCCGCTCGTCGCGGTGAAGGGTCATAAATGCTCACCGGCGTCGCGACCTGTCACGTCACGACTGTCGTCGAGGTTGGACACGGCGTGTCGCAACCTCTCCGAGTATCCCACACGTCTCGCCGGGTGGTGACCCCCGACACCGGGTGCGTCCGGTCGTTCCTGCGGCCCTCAGCGACCGGGTTCGGCGATCTCCCCAGACTCCGGGTCCAGCACACCCTGGGCCAGCCGGGTCAGTACGGGGACCTCGGTCGGCGCGAAGTCCGGGCTGAGCCGGGTCAGGGCGCTCAGCACGTCGTCGGGCCGCACCAGCGGGGTCTGGTGGGCCAGGATGACCAGCAGACTCGGGCCCGCCACCTCCGGGCCCGCCACCTCCGGGCTGACCACCTCCAGGCTGACCACGGCGGCTCGGGCGTCGAACTCGCGCACCCCGTTCTTGGTCATCCGCTCGACCAGCACGGCGTCCTGGGCCAGGAAGAGCTCCACCGCCGCCGGCAGCGCGCCCGACCCGCCGGCCGCCAGGTCGATCCGCCAGCGGGAGCCAGTCAGCAGGTCGGCCAACGTTCCCGGCGGGGACACGACCACCGCGACGATGTCGAGACCCG
>JBBQAB010000441.1:0-6835 GCA_038198385.1 Propionibacteriales bacterium | reverse complement strand
TGGTGGTGGTGCTCGGTCCCTCGGGGTCGGGGAAGTCCACCCTCTGCCGGGCTATCAACCGGCTCGAGACCATCCAGTCCGGGTCGATCTCCATCGACGGTCAACAGCTGCCCGAGGAGGGCAAGGGGCTCGCCAACCTCCGGGCGGACGTGGGGATGGTGTTCCAGTCCTTCAACCTTTTCGCCCACAAGACCATCCTGGAGAACGTCACCCTGGGCCCGACGAAGGTCAGGAAGAAGTCGGCGACCGAGGCCCGCCAACGAGGCATGGAGCTGCTCAAGCGGGTCGGGGTGGACTCGCAGGCGGAGAAGTACCCCGCCCAGCTCTCCGGTGGCCAGCAGCAGCGGGTCGCCATCGCCCGCGCCCTGGCGATGGACCCCAAGGTGATCCTGTTCGACGAGCCGACCTCAGCCCTTGACCCCGAGATGGTCAACGAGGTGCTCGACGTGATGGTCGGCCTCGCCCGCCAGGGCATGACGATGGTCGTGGTCACCCACGAGATGGGCTTCGCCCGGAAGGCCGCCAACCGGGTCGTGTTCATGGCCGACGGGAAGGTCGTGGAGGAAGGCCACCCGGAGAGCTTCTTCACCGACCCGCAGACCCCTCGAGCCCAGGACTTCCTGAGCAAGATCCTGACCCACTAGTCCTGGGTCGCCCGACCGGACCCACCAGACCTGACGCACACCGACGCGTCGATGACCGCGAGCGAGCGAGCGCCGCAAGGCGCCTGGTCGCCCCACTCGGAGGAACCCTGATGACAACCGTGAAGAAGATGTCCCTACTCGTCGCGACGGCGGGCCTCGCTCTGGCTCTTGCCTCGTGCGCCAACGCCAACAACGCCAGCCCGGGCGGCGGTGCAGCGGCCAGCTCCGGCGGTCCTGTGACCGTCGGGATCAAGTTCGACCAGCCCGGCCTGGGTCAGCAGGTGGGCAACGACTACAAGGGGTTCGACGTGAGTGTCGCTCGCTACGTCGCCAAGGAGCTCGGCTACACCGACGTGACCTTCAAGGAGGCGCCGTCGGCCCAGCGCGAGACGCTCATCCAGAGCGGCCAGGTGAAGATGGTCTTCGCCACCTACTCGATCACCGACGACCGCAAGCAGAAGGTCTCCTTCGCCGGTCCGTACTTCGTGGCCGGACAGGATCTGCTGATCAAGAGCGACAACACTGACATCACCGGGCCGGACGCGCTCAACGGCAAGAAGCTCTGCTCGGTCACCGGCTCCACCTCGGCTGCGAAGGTGAAGGAGAAGTTCGCCGACGCCGTCCAGCTGCAGAACTACGACACGTACTCCAAGTGCGTCGAGGCGCTCAACAGCGGTCAGATCGACGCCGTCACCACCGACAACGTGATCCTCGCCGGCTTTGCGGCCCAGCCGCAGTACCAGGGCAAGCTCAAGGTGGTCGGGAAGCCGTTCTCGACCGAGAACTACGGCGTCGGCATCATGAAGGGCGACACGGAGCTCTGCGGCAAGGTGAACGACGCGATCGCCAAGATGGTGAGCGACGGCTCCTGGCAGAAGGCGCTGGACGACACGGTCGGCGCCTCGGGCTTCAAGCCGGACACGGCCACGAACCCGCCCAAGCCCGACGCCTGTTCCTGACTCCTCGCGGGTGACCGGGTGGGCCGTGCAGGCCCACCCGGCCACCCACCCGTCAACGGAGGTTTGATGGAAGCCCTGCAGACCCTGCTCCAGAACTACGACGTGCTGAGCGCGTTCTGGATGACGATCAAGCTCACCCTCTTCTCGGCCGTCGGTGCGCTGCTCATCGGCACCGTCATCGCCGTCTGTCGGGTGTCACCCGTCGCCGTGCTCCAGGGCTTCGGCACGGCGTACGTGACGCTGATCCGTAACACCCCGCTGACGCTCATCGTGTTCTTCTGCGCCTTCGGCGTCTCCAACACGCTCGGGGTCAGCCTCGCCGCCCAGGACTCGCCCTCCTACATCGTCGACAACAACTTCCGCTTCGGTCTGGTCGCGTTGTCGGTCTACCACGCCTCGTTCGTGGCCGAGGCCATCCGCAGCGGCATCAACACCGTGCCCCAGGGCCAGGCCGAGGCCGCTCGCGCCATCGGGCTCGGCTTCATGCCCACCCTGCGCGAGGTGATCCTGCCCCAGGCCTTCCGGGCGGCACTGGTGCCTCTGGGCAACACCCTCATCGCCCTGACCAAGAACACGACCGTGGTGGCCACCATCGGGGTGGCCGAGCTCGGTCTCACGATGCGCGGCATGATCGAGTTCAACGGCTCGCTGCTCTACGCGATCTTCCTGCTCGTAGCGGCCTGCTTCGTCGTGATCACCCTGCCCACGGGCCTGGTCTTCACCAGTCTGTCCCGACGTCTGGTGGTGCAGCGATGAGCAGTCAGAGCATCCTGTTCGATGCGCCGGGACCCAAGGCCCGGGCGCGTCACCGCATCATCGCGGTCATCTGTGGGCTGGTGATCCTGGGCCTGCTGGCACTGGTCATCCGCGGGCTGGCGAGTCCAGACAACAACCAGTTCACGGCCCAGAAGTGGGCCCCCTTCATCGACCCGGTGACCTGGACGGCCTACCTGTTGCCCGGCCTGCTGAACACGTTCAAGGCCGCCGGTCTGGCCGTGGTCCTGTCCCTGGTCCTGGGGCTGCTGCTGGGGGTGGGTCGGCTCTCGGAGGCGACCCTCATCCGCAGCGTCTGCGGCGTGCTGGTCGAGTTCCTCCGCTCAGTTCCGGTCCTGATCATGATGCTGTTCGTCTACTACTTCTGCATCTTCGTGCTCGGCATCCTGGGTGACACCTCCACCTTCGTGGGGGTGGTGGGTGGCCTCACCCTGTACAACTCCTCGGTGATCGCGGAGCTGATCCGCTCCGGGGTCTTCTCGCTGCCCAAGGGCCAGCGGGAGGCGGGCCTCGCGGTCGGCATGACCCCCGGCCAGACTCTGCGCTCGATCCTGCTGCCGCAGGCCATCACCTCGATGCTGCCGTCGTTGATCAGCCAGCTCGTGGTCATCCTGAAGGACACCGCGCTCGGCTACATCATCAGCTACTCCGAGCTGCTCCGCGGGGGCCAGAACCTGTCGACGCTGTACGGCAACCTGATCCCGACCCTGATCGTCATCGCGGCGATGTTCATCGTGATCAACTACGCCCTGAGCCTGGTGGCCCGGGTGATCGAGCGACGGCTGCAGCGCTCCGCGAAGGGCGGAGCTCCGACCGACACCGGGGCCGGTCCCGAGGAGACCGGTCTGGTCGCCGCGGGTCAGGCCGGACCGACGGACCTAAACGCGGCCCCGAGCCGCTGAGCGCCACGGTGCTGCGCCCCGCAACCCACGAAGACCGCACGGCACGACGGTCCCAGCGCGCCAAGACCCCCGGCCCTGATGGGTCGGGGGTCTTCGTCGATACCGGGGCAATTCGTCGATACCGGGGCAACGGGCCACGGTGTGCCCGGGGCCGGGGGGGGGCTTGCGGCCCACCCACCCGGAGACAGTCAGCGACCGCCGGCGTGGATCACGCCCTTGTCGACGGCCTTCTGTACGGCGTCCGCCTCGGCCTGGGTCAGTGTGCCGGCCTTGACGGCCGCGTCGAGCGTGGTCGTGAGCTCGGCCGCGTGGTCGGTCTGACGCTCGGCCTGGCGAGCAGCGCGGATCTCGGTCAGGGCCGTGGTCACCTTGGCCTCGTCCACGCCCAGGGCGGAGGCGAGCGACGTGGCCAGGGCGGCCTGGCGTACGGCGGGGTCGGGGCGGGTGCTGCCCGCGGTCGGCGGGGCGGTGGGCTTGTTGTCCTGCCGGAACGCCTTCAGAGCGTCCTGCACCGTGGTCCGGTCGACCCCGAGCTTCGTGGCCAGCTGCTGGGCGAGGTTGGCCTGGTCCTTGGCCCCGAAGCCGTGGCCGAAGCCGTGGCCGCGGCCGTGGCGGCCGCCTTGGGAGTCGGCAGGGCTGCTGGCCGAGGGGCTCGAGCTCGGGGTGGGCGAGGTGGTCGGGGCGGCCGAGGCCACGCCCGCCAAGCCCAGGCCGACTCCGACGGCCAGGACGCCGCTCGCGGTGGCGATGGCGGTCTTGGTGCGACGCATCATGAAAGGTGACTCCTTTCGTCGCGGCCGGATCCGGTCACGCGACGCTGGGACAGCTGGATAGGTTCTACTATCTCGTTGTCTTCTGTCAGGACCCTGTCAAGGACCTGGGAGTTGGGTCAACGACCACGACCCGCAGCTGCGACCGCCGTACGCGGGTCGACCTCGTCCTAGGAGAAACCGGCATGACCGCCCACGAGAGTCACCCCCGCCCACACGACCAGGCCGACCCGAACCCGGAGGCCGACCGGAGCAGGGGGGCCGACCGGGGCGGGTCAGCGGGCCAGGACGAGGCCAAGAAGACCGACTCCAGCCTGGCCACCGTGGTGATCGCCTTCGTCGCCAACCTGCTGATCGCGGTGGCCAAGTCGATCGCCGCCGGACTGACCGGCTCGGCCTCGATGCTGGCCGAGGCCGCGCATTCCTGGGCCGACACCGGCAACGAGATCTTCCTTCTGGTCGCCGACCGCCGCGCCGACAAGCATCGTGACCGCAGCCACCCCATGGGCTACGGGCGCGAGGCCTACGTCTGGTCCATGTTCGCCGCCTTCGGCCTCTTCACCGCCGGAGCCGTGGTCTCGATCTACCACGGCATCACCGGGCTCCTGCACCCCGAGGAGGCCCAGCAGTACCTCGTCGCGTACATCGTGCTGGCCATCTCCTTCGTGCTGGAGGGCCTCTCGTTCACGCAGGCCTTCACCCAGGCCCGGAAGAAGGCCAAGGAGCTGGACCGGGGGATCCTGGAGTTCGTCTCCACCACCTCCAACCCGACCCTGCGGGCGGTGTTCGCCGAGGACGCGGCGGCGCTGCTCGGCATCCTGATCGCGGTGACCGGGATCGCCCTGCACCAGGCCACCGGCTCCCCGGTCCCCGATGCCATCGGCTCGATCCTGGTCGGCGTGCTGCTCGCCGTGGTCGCGGTCTTCCTGATCGACCGCAACCGACGCTTCCTGGTCGGCGAGGCCGTCCGACCTGAGCTGCGGGCCCGGGTGCTGGCCGGCCTGCTCGCCCGCGAGGAGATCGACCGGGTGACCTATCTGCACCTGGAGTTCGTCGGCCCCAGCCGGATGTACCTGGTGGCCGCGGTGGACATGACCGGTGACGAGGCCGAGCACGACCTGGCCGTCCGGCTGCGCCAGGTCGAGCGGGAGCTGGAGGGCCACGACAACGTGGAGGAGGCGGTGCTCACCCTGTCCACCGCTGAGGAGCCCTCGCTCACCCAGTGACGGTCGCCGGCTCCGGACCGGCGAGCAGCTCGGCGGCCTCGGCCACGGTGTCGACGCAGCGGATGGCGCGAGCCATGGCCCGGTCCCGGCCGAGCCGCTCCAGCAGCGGCCACGCCGGGTAGGTGTGCGTCCAGTAGTCCAGGCCCACCAGCACCATCGGCGCCACCCGGCTCTCGTCGGTGGCGTAGAAGTTCTCGGTTGCGGCCTGGAAGATTTCCTGCACGGTCCCCGCCTGCCCCGGAAGGTAGACGACGCCGCCTCGGCACCGGTGCAGCAGGGTGTCCTCCCGCAGAGCGTTGGTGAAGTACTTCGCGATCCCGGTCGCGAAGACGTTGCTCGGCTCGTGGCCGTAGAACCAGGTGGGGACCGACAGGCTCCGGCCGGCCTCCGCCGCCGGCCACCGCTCGCGCACGGCAAAGCCCGCGGTCAGCCAGGGCTCCACGGTCCCGGCGTACATCGGGGCGGCGGCCAGCAGGACCAGGCCCTCCTCCAGCGCGCCGTCCCACGGGCTGAGGTAGGCCCCGAGGTTGGCGGCCTCCATCGCCCCCGGGCCACCGCCGGTGAGCACCGTCCGTCCGCTTCGGGCCAGCCGGGCGCCCAGCTCCGCGGCGGCGGCGTACGGCTCCTCGCCGCGCTGCAGGGCGTGGCCACCCATCACCCCGACCATCAGGCTCGGGTCGAGCTCGAGGGTCGCGTCGTCCAGGGCGTCGGTCACGGCGTGGTCGTGAAGCGTCCGGGCCAGGGCCGCGTCCAGGGGAGCCGGCCGCTCGCCCGTCCGGCTCCAGGCGTAGATGGCGGCGTCCCGGCTCGCGGCGTAGGGAACGCGCTCGGCCCTGTGGGTCGGACCCTTCCGCGAGCCGTACAACTCGGTCGCGCTGTAGAGATCCGGCCGGTACGGGTCGAACGGGACCGCGGGCAGCCGGGGGAACAGCAGCGCCCCGCCGGCCCGCAGCCGGTCCTCGACCCCGGCCGCGAAGCGGCAGCCCAGGAAGACCGCCCCGTGCGGGTCGACCCCGGCCAGAGACTCGGTGCGGTCCCGGAGGTCGACCGACTGCACGAACCAGCCCTGCAGCCGATGGGTACGGCCCAGGTGGGCATCGAGCTCGGCCAGGGTCTCGATCTCCAGGACACGGCGGGTCACCCGGAGATTGTGGCAGGGACGGGACTGGGCCGGGCACCCTCCGGCGGTCACGTCCCCCGTAGGCTGACCGGATGGAAGAACGCGTCTTGGGCAGAACAGAACGTCCGGTCTCGGTGATCGGTCTCGGCACCTGGCAGCTGGGTGGTGACTGGGGAGAGGTCTCCGAGACCGACGCCCTGGGGCTCCTGGAGGCCTCGGCCGAGGCGGGGGTCACCTTCTTCGACACCGCCGACGTCTACGGCGACGGTCGCAGCGAGCAGCTGTTGGGCCGGTTCGCGGCCGAGTATCCCTTCAGCGGGCTCACCGTGGCCACCAAGATGGGCCGGCGGATGGACCAGGTGCCGGAGAACTACAACCTGGCGAACTTCCGCGCCTGGACCGACCGGAGCCGCCAGAACCTGGGGATGGACCGGCTCGAC
>JBBQAB010000440.1:0-5338 GCA_038198385.1 Propionibacteriales bacterium | reverse complement strand
GCGGCTCCCAGCAGGCCCGCGTTCTCCAGCACCGCCGGCCGGATCTCGATGCCGACCACGTAGTCCAGGACCGCGAAGTCGGCAAGGTGTCGCCGCAGCGGTGCGAAGATGACGTCCCCGGCCTTGGACACGCCGCCGCCCAGCACGAACACGGACACGTCGAGCTCGGTGGCGGTGGTGGCGATGCCCGCCGCCAGCGCGCGCATCCCCCGGTCGATGACGTCCAGCGCGATGGGGTTCCCGGCCCGGGCGTCGGCGGTGAGGGCCTGGGCGTCGCTACCGCCCGTCCAGCCGCTGGCCTGGGCGGCCGCGACCAGGGCCGGGCCCCGGGCGTACATCTCGGTGCAGCCGTGGCAGCCGCAGACGCACCGCGGGCCCCAGGCGTTGACGCTGATGTGGCCGAGATGGACGGCGTTGCCCGTACGGCCGGCGAAGAGCTTGTTGTTCAGCACGGCCCCGCCGCCGACCCCGGTCGACAGCACCAGCCCGACCATCGTGTCCACGTCCCGGGCCGCGCCCAGCCAGTGCTCACCCAACGCGAAGCAGTGACCGTCCCCGGCCAGCCCCACCAGGGGGGCGGCGCCGGTAACCTCGGCGACGACCGCAGCGATCCGGTCCACGACGGGAAACTCCCGCCAGGCGGCGATGTTCACCGGCGAGACGGTGCCGGCCGGGGCGTCGATCGGACCGGCCGAGCCCACCCCGACCCTGAGCGGTCCGGTCGTCCGGAACGCCGGGTGGGCCAGGACCGCGCGGATCCCGTCCGCCGCGGGCGCGAAGACGGCCTCGGGGTCGGGGGAGGGGACGGTCGGGCGTACGGTCTCGGCCTGCACCGTGCCGTCGTCGGCCACCAGGGCCAGGGCGATCTTGGTGCCGCCGATGTCGATGGCCAGGACCTGCTCGCTCACGGCTGCTCCTCCACGGGGTCGGGACCGACCTGTCCGGGCACCCGGTGGGGCCCAGGAGGATTGCTGCGCGCCGCCACGGTGTCGGTTCTTGAGCGTAGTGGTCCACTCGCGCCACGGGACCCGTCGCCCCCACGCCCCTCACCCGGTCGGCCCACGCCGTCGGGCGAGAATGTCGCGACGTTGCGTAGAGTGGTCGTTTGTGGCTGGCTCAGACTTCTCCCTCGACATCGCTGCCCTCGACAAGGCACTCAGCTCGATCGAGGCGGTTCTGGACCCCGGGCGTAAGCGGGCGGAGATCGCCGAGCTGCAGATCGAGGTGTCGGCCCCGGACCTGTGGAACGACGTCGACAACGCCCAGCGGGTCACCTCACGGCTGTCGGGGCTCCAGTCCGAGATCGACCGGCTGGTCAGCCTGCGCTCCCGGCTCGACGACCTCGCCGTCCTGGTCGAGCTCGGCCAGGAGGAGGACGACGCCGCGAGCATGGCTGAGGCCGAGACCGAGCTCAGGAGCCTGCGTAAGGCGATCGACGCGCTCGAGGTCCGAACACTGCTGGCCGGGGAGTACGACCAGCGCGAGGCGCTGGTCACCATCCGCTCGGAGGCGGGCGGGATCGACGCGGCCGACTTCGCCGCCATGCTGCTGCGGATGTACCTGCGCTGGGCCGAGCGCCACCACTACGCCACCGAGGTCTACGACACCTCCTACGCCGAGGAGGCCGGGATCAAGTCGGCCACCTTCCAGGTCAAGGTGCCGTTCGCGTACGGGACGCTGTCGGTCGAGCAGGGCACCCACCGCCTGGTGCGGATCTCGCCCTTCGACAACCAAGGACGCCGTCAGACCTCTTTCGCGGGGGTCGAGGTGCTGCCGGTGACCGAGGAGGCCGACCACATCGAGATCCCCGAGGCGGATCTGCGGATCGACGTGTTCCGCTCGTCGGGCCCCGGTGGCCAGAGCGTCAACACGACCGACTCCGCGGTGCGGATCACCCACCTGCCGACCAACATCGTGGTCTCCTGCCAGAACGAGAAGTCCCAGCTCCAGAACAAGGCAGCCGCCCTGCGGGTGCTGCAGTCCCGGCTGCTGGAGAAGGTGCGCCAAGACCGCGAGGCCGAGATGAACGCCCTGAAGAGCGACGGCGGCAACAGCTGGGGCTCCCAGATGCGGTCCTACGTCCTGCACCCCTACCAGATGGTCAAGGACCTGCGGACCGATTTCGAGGTCTCCTCCCCCGACGCCGTCTTCGACGGGGAGATCGACGGATTCATCGACTCGGGTATCCGCTGGCGTCGTACCAGCGAGGTCGTCGCGGCCGGCTGAGCGTTGCTGCGTACCTCCGAACGACGGGGCCCGACCGGCTGCGGTGGTCCCTGGGTGTTGCTCGTGGGGGATCGCGGTGGCCTCGCCTAGACTCGTCGCTGGCCGTCCGTCGCTCGCTGTCGCGGGTGTCGGAGATCCTCTAGTCGGCCGAGGCTCCCGTGATTCGTTTCGAAGGTGTGTCCAAGACCTACGACGGCCAGCGCCGTGCGGCGCTGGACAACGTCGACGTGGGCATCGACAAGGGTGAGTTCGTCTTCCTGGTCGGGGCCTCCGGCTCGGGCAAGTCGACCTTTCTGCGTCTGATCCTGCGTGAGCAGCGGGCGACCCGGGGCAAGGTCTTCGTCGCCGGCCGCGAGCTCAACAAGCTGCACAGCTGGAAGATCCCGGCCATGCGCCGCCAGATCGGCACCGTGTTCCAGGACTTCCGGCTGCTCCCCAACAAGACCGTCTCGGAGAACGTCGCGTTCGCCCTGCAGGTGATCGGCAAGCCGGCTCCGGTCATCAAGCGGGTCGTCCCCGAGGTGCTGGAGCTGGTCGGGCTGGAGGGGAAGGGCAAGCGGCTCCCCGAGGAGCTCTCGGGCGGGGAGCAGCAGCGCGTCGCGATCGCCCGGGCCTTCGTCAACCGCCCGATGATCCTGATCGCCGACGAGCCGACCGGAAACCTGGACCCCGCGACCAGCGTCGGCATCATGAAGCTCCTCGACCGGATCAACCGCGCCGACACCACGGTGCTGATGGCCACCCACGACTCCACGATCGTCGACCAGATGCGCAAGCGCGTAATCGAGCTCGACAACGGCGAGGTGGTCCGCGACCAGAGCCGCGGCGTGTACGGCTACCAGTGAGCCGCCTGACCGCACGGAGTCACCCGACCAGCACCCGGGCCACTCCTCCTGACCGCACGACCGAGGACCACTGATGCGTTTCCGCCACATCTTCTCCGAGACCCGCGCCGGTCTCCGCCAGAACCTGACCATGACCCTCGCGGTGATCATGACCATGTGGGTGTCGCTGTCACTCTTCGGCGCCGGTCTGCTGGCCGCTCAGCAGGTCGACCTGATGAAGGGCCGCTGGTACGACAAGATCGAGATCTCGGTGTTCCTCTGCGGTCCCGACACCACCGGTGACCAGTGCGAGCCCGGACAGGGGGCCACCGCAGCCCAGAAGGACCTGGTCCAGCAGACCCTGCAGGCCAACCCCGAGGTAGCCGCGAACGGCGTCTACTTCGAGAGCAAGTCCGAGGCGTACGCGGAGTTCCAGCGCGCGTACGAGGGCAGCCCGATCCAGGACTCCCTGACCGTGGACCAGATGCAGGAGTCGTTCCGGGTCAAGCTGTCGAACCCCGAGGAGTACCAGGGGGTGGTCAGCTCGGTGGCCGGGCTGAAGGGGGTCCAGAAGGTGCAGGATCTGCACGAGCTCCTCGACCCGTTCTTCCGGGCCCTGAACCTGTTGCAGTGGTCGACGGTCGGCGCCTCAGCGCTGCTGCTGCTGGCGTCTGCGCTGCAGATCGGGAACACCATCCGGCTGGCTACTTTCGCCCGCCGCCGCGAGATCGGCATCATGCGGCTCGTAGGGGCCAGCAACTTCTACATCACGGTGCCGTTCCTGCTCGAGGCGGTGATCTCTGCCCTCGGCGGGGTGGTGCTGGCCTGCGCGACGCTGGTGGCCGGGGTCTACTTCTTCATCATCAAGGGCGCTCGTGAGTCCATCCGCTTCATCGCCTGGATCGGTTGGCGTCAGACCTCGTACGCGATGCTCGGCATGGTGGCGGTCGGACTCGTCCTGGCCATCATCCCGACACTGGTAACCACGCGGCGCTACCTGCGCGTCTAGGGCGTGTCTCTAAAGGTGTTTGAGCCAGATGGTGATTGCTCGTAGGACTGCTGCGCCGCGGTAGACGATGGACAGCTTGTGGTAGCGGGTGGCCAGGCCTCGCCACTGCTTGATGCTGTTGAAGGACCGCTCGATGACGTTGCGACCTCGGTAGGTGTCGGCGTCGAACGTGGGTGGTCGCCCACCCCGGGGGGCCGCGTCGCCGGCGGTTACGGATTTGGTCAATCGGTTCGGGGATCACGGTCTTGATGCCGCGTGAGCGCAGCAGCGCTCGGTGGGCGCGGGCGGAGTAGGCCTTGTCGCCCAGGACGGCGTCGGGGGTGGTCCGGGGCCGTCCGGGGCCGGCCCGCTTCACGCGGAGGTGGGCGAGCAGCACGGGCAGCATCGGGGAGTCGTTGGCCTGGCCGGGGCCGATCAGCACGACCAGGGGTCGCCCTCGCGCGTCGACGAGCTGGTGGATCTTCGACGACAGCCCGCCCCGGGACCGGCCGATACCGTGGTGGACGGGCTCGTCGTAGAGGCCAGAGACCGGCTCGACCACACGATGACCAGGGCAGACGCCGGAATCGTTGTCGTTCGGCTCAGCCCCCCGTGGCCGAGCCGAGGAGCCCGACCACCGCCTCCGCGCCAGCCTCACCGTGGGGTGCAACCCGAGCTTCACCGCGCGGCAGGTTGGTCGCGTGCTGGTGAGCCCGGTTGATCGTGGAGTCCACGCTGACGTTCCACTCGATCTGGCCCTCGGCGTCGGCCTGGGCGAGCAGCGCGGCGAAGATCTTGTCCCAGGTCCCATCGCCGCCGAAGCGACGGTGCCGCTTCCACACGGTCTGCCACGGACCGAACGACGACGGCAGGTCGCGCCAGGCGATACCGCAGCGGTACCGGTAGACCACGCCCTCAACCACCTGGCGATGATCACGCATCGGCCGGCCCCCACCGCGTTGCGGCGGCAACAACGGCTCGATCAAGTCCCACTGCCGATCGTCGAGCAAGGCTTCGCGGTCCACACCGTCACCCTGCTCGATGAACGCGTCAACCCTTTGGAGACACGCCCTAGGCGAGCTCGACGAGTTGGTTCGCTTCTATGTCGACGCGGGTTTGCCGGTGCAGCTGTTGAGAGCCGGACCACCGCGGCAGCTCAGCGGCAACGCCGACTGAAGCGCCGTGATCGACGTGGTGCAGGGATCACGGCCGTCGGCGTTGTACGGCGCAACACCAGCCCTTCGCCTGGACCATCTCGAATCGTTAGACCCGGA
Organism: Propionibacteriales bacterium; assembly: GCA_038198385.1. Taxonomy (GTDB): domain Bacteria; phylum Actinomycetota; class Actinomycetes; order Propionibacteriales; family Propionibacteriaceae; genus Microlunatus. The sequence goes on along the minus strand of JBBQAB010000440.1, from coordinate 26 downwards.
TCGCCACCCGCGACACGATCGGGGTC
>JBBQAB010000439.1:0-4374 GCA_038198385.1 Propionibacteriales bacterium | reverse complement strand
CTGGCGGCCACGTCGTACTGGCCGATCGCACTGAGCGCGAGCTGGCTCTCGTCGAGCTGGTCGGGGAACTGGCTGGCCACGCCCCCGAGCTCGGCGAGGTGCCGCTGGTCGAAGCCGAAGAGCTGAGCCTGCCGGCGGAGCTTGTCCTGGCCCAGCTCGAGACCGAGGTTGGCGAACGCGGTGTTGCAGGAAACCCTCAGGGCCTGGGTGATCGAGACCTCGGTCCCGCCGCAGCTGCTCGAGTTGGGCAGGAAGGTGCTGGTGCCCGGCAGCTTGAGCCGGTCCGGGGAGGCGACGGTGGAGTCGGGCGTCTTCCCGTCGGCCAGCGCGGCGGCGGCGGTGACGAGCTTGAAGGTGGAGCCGGGCGGGTAGATCTCGCGCGCCGCCCGGTTGGACAGCGGGCGGGTGGGGTCGGCGGCCAGGGTGTCGTAGGCCTGGCCGGCGGCCTCGATCTCGTGGCCAGCGATGCGGTTCGGGTCGTAGCGCGGGCTGGTCACCAGCGCCAGCACAGCGCCGGTGCTGGGGTCCAGGGCGACCACCGCGCCCTTCTGGCCGCCCAGGGCGCTGGCCGCGGCCTGCTGGATCTTGGGCACGATCGTGGTCTGCACGCTGGCCCCCTGGGGGGTCTGCCCGGTGGCCAGGTCGATCAGACGACGGACGAAGAGGGCGTCGTCGGTCCCGGCCAGGGCGGCGTTCTCGCTGTTCTCCAGTCCCGAGCTCCCGTGGTCGTAGGAGTAGAACCCGGTGATCGGGGCGTAGAGCTCACCGGCGGGGTAGACCCGCTGGAACGTGAAGCGGTCCTTCGTCGTGGTGGTCTTGGCGATCTCGGTCTTGCCGGCGGCGAGGATGGCGCCGCGGTCCTGGGCGAACTGGGCGTCGCGGACCCGGCGGTTCTGCGGCTGCGCCTCCAGCGAGCTCTGCCGGAAGATCATCATGTAGGTGCCGTTGGCCAGCAGCAGGGCGAACATGATCATGGCCACAAAGGCGACCCGGCGGATCGGGCGGTTCATGCGGTGGCCCTGATGAGCTGGGTGGACTCGGCGTCGGGGTTCAGCGGCCCGGCCAGGGCGACCGGGCGGCGGGCGTGGTGGGAGATGACGAGCAGCAGCGCGATGACGATCCAGTTGCAGACCAGGGACGAGCCGCCCTGGGACATGAACGGGGTGGTCAGGCCGGTCAGGGGCAGCAGCCGGGTGACCCCGCCGATGATGGTGAAGACCTGGAGCGCGAAAGCGAAGGCCAGACCGGCTGCGAGCAGCTTGCCGAACGGCTCCCGGCACTGCAGGGCGGTCCGCAGCCCGCGGGCCACGATCAGCCCGTAGATCATGATCAGCGCCATCAGCCCGGTCATGCCGAGCTCCTCGCCCACCGCGGCGGCGATGAAGTCACTGCGCGCCAACGGGGTCAGGCCCGGTCGGCCCAGGCCCAGACCGGTGCCGAGCATGCCACCCCAGGCCATTCCGAACTGGGCGTTGATGACCTGGTAGTAGGCGTCGTAGTCGGAGAACGGGTGCAGCCAGGCCCCGACGCGGACCCGGACGTGCCCGAAGTTCAGGTAGCCGAAGTAGGCCCCGACGGCGAACAGCAGGGTGCCCAGCACCGGCCATCCCGCCCGCTCGGTGGCCACGTACAGCATCATCACGAACAGCCCGAAGAACAGCAGTGAGGTGCCGAGGTCCCGCTGCAGGACCAGGATGGCCAGGCTGACCCCCCACATCGCCAGGATGGGCCCGAGGTCGCGGGCCCGGGGGAGGTCGATCCCCAGCAGCCGGTAGCCGGCCAGGGCCAGCACGTCCCGCTTCTCGACCAGGTAGGCCGCGAACGCCACCGCGAGCAGCAGCTTGGCGGCCTCGGCGGGCTGGAAGCTGTACGGGCCCACCTGGATCCAGATCCGGGCGCCGAACTTTGTGGTGCCCAGTCCGGGGGCCAGCGGCAGCAGCAGCAGCAGGATGCCGGCTAGCCCGATCGTGTAGGTGAACCGCTGCAGGCGACGATGGTCCTTCAGGACGAGGACGACGGCCACGAACATCGCGACCCCGATGACCGTCCAGATGAGCTGCTGCCGGGCCCCGTGCAGCGGGGGGGAGCTGATCAGGTCGATCCGGTGGATCATCGTCAGCCCCAGGCCGTTCAGCACGACCACGCAGGGCAGGAGCACCGGGTCGGCGTAGGGCAGCCGCCAGCGCAGCACGCCGTGGGCGACCAGGGCGAGACCCGCGGCCACCCCGGCCAGCAGACCGAAGTCCCCGGACAGCTGCCCGGTCACGTTGATGTCGACCTGGGCGTACGCGCTGAGGACCAGAACCAGGGCGAGGGCCACCAGGGCCAGCTCGACCCCGCGACGCTTGCGGGGCAGGACGGTGTAGGCCGTCGCGGCGGCGGTGCTCAACAGCCCGCACCCGGGGAGTGGACCGAGGACGGGGTGGGCTGGGTGGGGGTCGCGCTCGGGGTCGCGCTGCCCGCAGGCTCCGGGCTGGCGGTCGGCTTCGCTGTGGTCCCCGGCGTCGGGGCGGGGGAGGTCGAGGCCGACGCGCTGGCCCCCTGGCCCGCGCAGCGGCGGGCGGCCCCGGACAGCTGGGCGACGGTCTGCCGGGCCGAGTCCAGGCTGGCGACGTCGATGTTGGCGCGCACCTGGTCGGCGTAGAAGGGGGGCAGGTCGGCCATCCTGACCGGCTGGATCTCGTAGACGTTGGACAGGTGCAGGCCGGGCAGCCCCTCGGAGATCCCCTGGAAGATGGCGACCTGCTCGCCAGCGGCGCCGACGAAGTACTGGGTCCGGGTCCAGGCGTACGCCGCCCCGAGCCCGGCCGCGGCTACCAGCATCAGGACCAGGACTCCGACGAGTGGACGCACCGCTCGACGCCTCCGGGGCGGCTGCGGGTTGTAGCGGGCCTCGTCCTCGGCGGTGTCCCCGCCGGGCACCGCGGCCGCGGCCGACAGCCCTGTGACCACGGTCGGCTCGGTCGCGGCGGGGGTCGCGTTGGGGTCGGGGATGCGGCGTTCGGCGGCGGCGCCGAGGATCGTCGGCTCGGCAGTCACCTCCTCTTCGGTGAGGTCGGCCACGATGACGGTGATGTTGTCGACCCCGCCGCCGGCCAGGGCCCCGGCGACCAGCGCCTCGGTGGCCTCGTCCAGTCCCGGACGGAGCAGCGCGGCCTCGATGGCATCGTCGTCGACCAGACCGCAGACGCCGTCGCTGCAGAACATCAGGCGGTCGCCGACCTGAACCGGGACGATCTTCAGGTCGGGTTCGTTGGCGGTCTGCCCGTTCAGCACCCGCAGCAGGAGGGAGCGGTGCGGATGGTAGGCCGCCTCGGCCACGCTGATCTTGCCCTCGTCGACCAGCGACTGGACCCAGCTGTGGTCGTGGGTGAGCCGGCCCAGCCGGCCGTCACGCAGCAGGTAGGCCCTACTGTCCCCGATGTGGACCAAGCCGAGCTCGGCGCCGTCGAACAGCGCCCCGGTCACGGTGGTGCCCATCCCGTCCAGCGTCAGGTCGGCCTCGACCAGGTCGGCGATCCGGTCGTTGGCCTCCGACAGCGCCTCGGCCAAGATGGCGAGCATCTGCTCGCCGCCCTCGCCGACCTCGACGGTCTTCAGGGTGTCCACGGCCACGGCGGACGCCAGGTCCCCTGCGGCGGCACCGCCCATCCCGTCGGCGACGAGCAGCAGCTGCGGGCTGGCGAAGCCAGAGTCCTGGTTGTTCTTGCGGACGAGCCCGATCTCAGAATGGGCGGTGTAGCGCAGGGCCAGGGCCATCAGCTCACGGCTCCAGCTTCAGGATCGTCTTGCCGATCCGGACCGTGTCCGACAGCGTGATCGTGGTGGGCGCCGTGATCCGCTGGCCGTTGACGTAGGTGCCGTTGGTCGAGCCCAGGTCCTCGATGTAGACGCCCTCGGTGTTGACGACCACCCGGGCGTGCCGGGTGGAGACGTAGTCGTCGTCCAGGATCAGCGGGCAGTCCGCGCCGCGGCCGATCATCACCGTGCCGCCGGCAAGCTCGGCCGACTCCCCGGCCTGCTGCCCCTGGGTGATGGACAGCATCCGCGGCTCGCCGCGCTGGCGCTTGGTCCGGCGCGGCGGCGGCGGGGGGTTCTCCAGCTCGCGGGTCTGGGGCTGGTCCGGGGCCGGCACCGTACGCCCGAACAGGTCGCTGCGGATGACCGACACCGCGGAGAGAATGAAGAGCCAGAGCAGGGCCAGGAAGAGCACCTTGATGACGGTGAGGGCGATCTCGGACATGGGACGGTCAGCGTCCGGTGGGGGCGTGGACGAGCATCCGCGTCGACCCGATCTCGATCCGCGAACCCTCGTGCAGGGCGGCCTGGCGCACCTTCTGTCCGTTGACCACGATGCCGTTGGTCGAGCCGAGG
>JBBQAB010000438.1:0-3898 GCA_038198385.1 Propionibacteriales bacterium | reverse complement strand
GCCGGCGGGCCCGGACCAAGTGCGGGTCGGCGGCCGCCGACCTGTACTTCACCCGCGAGGGGCTGGAGCAGGCCACCCGGCCCGAGGTGGCCGACCTGCACGCGGCCCGGCTGCGCGCGGCCGGGGTCACCCGGGTGGTCGACCTGGGCTGCGGCATCGGCTCCGACGCGCTGGCCTTCGTCCGCGCCGGGCTGCAGGTCCTCGCCGTCGACTCCGACCCCGACACCGCGGCGGTGGCCCGGTCCAACCTGGGCGAGAACGCCGAGGTGCGGTGTGCCGACGCGGGCGAGGTCGTGACCGGGCTGGGGCCCGAGGACGCCGTCTGGCTGGACCCGGCGCGCCGCAACGACCGGGGCCGGCTCTGGCGCGTGGAGGACTTCACCCCGGCCTGGTCGCTGGTCACCGACCTGCTGGCCGGCGGCCGGGTGGTGGGGGTCAAGCTCGGACCGGCGCTGCCGCACAGCCTCGTCCCCGACGAGGTCGAGGCCGAGTGGGTGAGCCATCGCGGCGAGGTCGTGGAGGCCACCCTGTGGGCGGGAGCGGGAAGCCGGCCGGGACTGTGGTCGGCCCTGGTCGTCCCGGGCCATCGGCTCGAGGTCCCGGCCGCCGAACGGCGGCGTGCGGACCCGCTCCCGGTGCGCGGCCCGGGCGCCTATCTCTACGAGCCCGACGGGGCGGTTATCCGGGCCGGTGGGGTGCGGCTGCTCGGGGCCGAGCTCGGGGCCGGGGTGCTGGACCCGCACATCGCCTACCTGACCGCCGACGAGCTCTGGCCCACCCCGTACGCGGTGGCCTTCGAGGTGCTGGAGGTGCTGCCCTACGACCGCAAGCGACTCCGACGGTGGGTGGCCGAGCACGGCGTGGGGACCCTCGAGATCAAGAAGCGGGGCCTCGTCCTGGACCCGGCTGAGCTGCGTCGGCGACTGGCCCCCCGTGGGCCGGCGTCGGCGACCCTGCTGGTGTCCCGGACGTCGCAGGGCACCCAGGTCATCGTCGGTCGTCGGGTTCCCGCCCCGTCCTGACCCCGTCCTCGGGTCGGCCGCACCTGGTCCCGGACGTGACCGCGGGCATCCCCCGGGCGCCCGGGGGAGTGCTGGCACTCGCTCCAGGCGAGTGCTAATGTCGGGTTAGCACTCGACACCTGAGTGTGCCAGCCGCCGTCAGGGGGCTGGCGGCCGAGATGGCTCCCGCGACGACATCTTGACCAACCCCGACATCCGCACACATCACCTGTGAAAGGGGTTTGACGTGGCAGTCACGATCAAGCCGCTCGAGGACCGCATCCTCGTTCAGCCGCTCGAAGCAGAGCAGACCACCGCCTCCGGCCTGGTCATTCCCGACACCGCCAAGGAGAAGCCGCAGGAGGGCAAGGTCCTCGCGACCGGTCCCGGCCGTGTCGACGACAACGGCAACCGCGTGCCCCTCGACGTCTCCGAGGGTGACGTCGTGATCTTCAGCAAGTACGGCGGCACCGAGGTCAAGTACGACGGCAAGGAGCTGCTGCTCCTGAACGCCCGCGACATCCTCGCCGTCGTCTCGAAGTAACCACGCTTTAGAACGAAGAGGACACACAACAATGGCAAAGATCCTTCAGTTCAACGAGGAGGCGCGTCGCTCCTTGGAGCGTGGTGTCGACATCCTCGCGAACACCGTGAAGGTCACGCTCGGCCCGAAGGGCCGCTACGTGGTGCTCGACAAGAAGTGGGGTGCGCCCACCATCACCAACGACGGTGTGACCGTGGCCCGTGAGGTCGAGCTGGACGACCCGTACGAGAACCTCGGCGCCCAGCTGGCCAAGGAAGTGGCGACCAAGACCAACGACGTGGCCGGCGACGGAACCACCACGGCGACGGTGCTCGCCCAGGCACTGGTGCACGAGGGCCTCAAGGCCGTCGCGTCCGGGGCCAACCCGATCGGCCTCAAGCGGGGCATCGACGCGGCTGTGACGGCTGTCGTCGACCGGCTGCGCGAGCAGGCCCGTGAGGTGCAGACCACCCAGGACATGTCCTCGGTGGCGACCATCTCCGCCCGTGACGAGCAGATCGGCGCCCTCATCGCCGACGCGTTCGACAAGGTCGGCAAGGACGGCGTCATCACCGTCGACGAGTCCAACACCATGGGCACCGAGCTTGAGTTCACCGAGGGCATGCAGTTCGACAAGGGCTACCTGTCGCCGTACTTCGTGACCGACCCGGAGCGGATGGAAGCGGTCCTGGAGGACCCCTACATCCTCATCCACGCGGGCAAGATCTCCTCGATGACCGACCTGCTGCCGCTGCTCGAGAAGGTCATCGGCGCGTCCGGGACCCTCTTCCTGGTGGCCGAGGATGTCGACGGAGAGGCGCTGTCCACCCTCGTGGTGAACAAGATCCGTGGCACCTTCACCTCGGTCGCCGTCAAGGCCCCGGCCTTCGGTGACCGTCGCAAGGCCATGCTCGAGGACATCGCCGTGCTGACCGGTGGCGAGGTCGTCGCGCCCGAGGTCGGGCTCAAGCTCGACCAGGTCGGCCTCGAGGTTCTCGGTCGGGCCCGTCGCATCGTGGTGACGAAGGACAACACCACGATCGTCGACGGAGCCGGCAAGAGCGAGGAGGTCAAGGCGCGGGTGGCTCAGCTGCAGTCCGAGGTCTCCCGGACCGACTCCGACTGGGACCGTGAGAAGCTCCAGGAGCGGGTCGCCAAGCTCGCCGGCGGCGTCTGCGTGATCAAGGTCGGCGCGGCCACCGAGGTCGAGCTCAAGGAGAAGAAGCACCGCATCGAGGACGCCGTCTCGGCAACCCGTGCGGCCATCGAGGAGGGCATCGTCGCCGGTGGCGGCTCCGCCCTCGTGCACGCGGTGACCGCTCTCGACGGTGACCTCGGCCTGACCGGTGACGAGCGGATGGGTGTCAACATCGTCCGCAAGTCGGTCGTCGAGCCCCTGCGCTGGATCGCCGAGAACGGTGGCTACCAGGGCTACGTCGTCACCGCCAAGGTGGCCGAGATGCAGCCTGGCAGCGGCTTCAACGCCGCCACCGGGGAGTACGGGGACCTCATCGGCGCCGGGGTCATCGACCCGGTGAAGGTGACGCGCTCGGCTCTGGCCAACGCGGCGTCCATCGCCTCGCTGCTGCTCACCACGGAGACCCTCGTGGTGGACAAGCCCGAAGAGGAAGAGCCTGCGGCCGGTCACGGCCACTCGCACTGACCTCGAGGCAACACGCAACAGGACCCCTCCGCAGGAGGGGTCCTGTTGTGGGTTCGGAGCCGCTTCTGCGGTGCTACGCGACGGGATCGGACGTCGGTGGCCCGGGGGGAGAAGGATCCTCCCCTTGGGCGGGGGGAAGCAACAACGGACCCTCGCGCAAAACGTTACACAGCGGTCAGATCTTTGTTCTTTTAGTGCTGTCGCCGACCGAATCCATCTGCGAGAGTGGAGCCACATCGTCAAAAGCTTGAACCTTCTCTCGGGGACCGATTGGGGGTTGAGGTGGCTACTGAACTAGCGCGCCTTTTGTCAGACCAGGAACTTCTCGCCCGGGCACAGTCTGGATGCCCGGAAGCGACGAATTCCTTGATCACGGCCATCCGGCCGCTGGTCCTCAAATACTGTCGTGCCCGGCTCTCGACGTACGCCGGGGGCATCGACGCCGCCGACGACGTCGCCCAGGAGACGTGCGTGGCGGTTCTCAAGATGCTCCCGCGGTACCAGGACAAGGGCGCCCCGTTCGCCGCCTTCGTCTACGCGATCGCCTCCAACAAGGTGGCGGACGCCCAGCGGGGCTTCAGCCAGTCGGCCGTTCTCGTGGACGAGTTCCCCGAGCAGACCGAGCCGTCACCAACACCGGAGGAGATCGCGGTGGTGGCCGGTGACCTCCGGTCGGCCACTCTGCTCCTGAACCGCCTGCCGGACCGGATG
>JBBQAB010000437.1:0-3048 GCA_038198385.1 Propionibacteriales bacterium | reverse complement strand
TCGGTCCGGGTTGCCGCAGCACCACCGCGGCGACCTGCTGGTGCACCTCCACCAGTCGTGACGCCTGCTGCTCCGCCCGTCGTAACAGGCCGGCAAGGTCCGGCAGCCCGTCGCGCTCACTCAGGTCCGCGGCCAGCAGCGCGCGCCAGCCGTTGGCTTTGGCCTGTACCGCAACGATCAGCCCTTCGACCTCGACCAGGTCGCTCAGCTCTGACCGGTGGACCCAGGACCCGTTGAGCTTGAGCCGGCCGACTCGCTCCCCGATCTGTAGCGCCACACCCAGAACCGGGTCGGGCTGGACACCCAGGGCGCGCAGCACCTCGCGCAGAGCCAGCAGGTCCCCTTTCACCTCGTCGCCGACGTCCTTCAGGACGCCACCCCACGGACGAGCGCGCTGGCCCGCCGCCGCGCGTCGAAACAGATCCCGGCCGGCTCGGCCTGCGGCCTCGTGGTTACGCAGGTAGATCGCCAGGTGATCGTCGTGCTGCCCGATGAACTTCACCTGACCAGTCAGCCCCCCGATTGCCTGGCCTGTCAAGGACTCGCCCGGCATGTCGCGACGGGCAGCGACCGACCGTGGCCCCCACAGGCCCATCCCCTGCCGTCAGGACCGAGGGTCGATGGCCGGGCTCGCCTGCGAGCTGTGGCCCCTTCCCCTCGCGGACCTGGGCCGGCTAACGTGACTTCAGGAGCCGAGATGGATGGCGGAGACACCGTGAGGCCAGCGGCGACGTGACCGACGACAGCCCAACGAACGAGGTGGCCGACGACGCGGTCCTCGGCTGGCTGAACGCGCGCCTGCTGCCGCTGCGGACCCTCGAGCCGGCCGGCAGCTACGCCGATCTCGAGCCGCTCCGGGACTTCCTCCGAGGCGTCACCATCGTCGGGCTCGGCGAGTCGACGCACGGTGTCCACGAGTTTTTCACCGTGAAGCATCGCCTGGTCGAGTTCCTGGTCGTCGAGCTGGGTTTCACCGTGTTCGCGCTGGAGGCCAGCTACGCCGCCTGCGTTCCCATCAACGACTACGTGCTGCACGGGACGGGAGAACCCGCCGCCGTGCTGAGCGGGCAGCGCTACCTGGCCTGGGACACCGAGGAGTTCGGCGCTCTGGTGGCCTGGTTGCGGACCTACAACGACGGTGTAGCCGACGACGCCAAGGTGTCGTTCTACGGCCTGGATGTGGGTTCAACGAGGTGGGGCGAGCGCAGGTGAGCGACTACCTCAGCCGCCTGGCGCCGGACCACCTCGCCGACATCGAGCCGACCTTCGCCGCCTTGCGTGAGCAGGAGAACCGTTGGCCCCTGGCCACCGACCCGGGGGTGAGCGCCAGGGCGTCGAGCCACTCCGCAGCCTCGAGCATGTTCTCGAGCGGGAGTCGACCCGGTTCCGCGACCGCTCCTCGACCGCGGAGTTTGACCGGGTCCGGTGGTTCGTCCACCTCATGAGCCGGTGGGTTGAGCCCGAGTGGCCACGCGAACGGCACCTGATGGACAGCCTCGTCCACGTGGTCGAGTCGGAGCACCCTGGGGCCAAGGTCATTGCCTGGCTGCACAACTCCCACGTGGCGGTCGAGACTCCCCCCGACGGTGAGCCCCGGATGGGACGACAGGCCCGGGACCGCTTCGGGTCGGCCTACTCCCTCGCCCTGGAGTTCGGCCACGGCGACTTCCAGACCCGGGAGATCACCAGAGACGGGCAGCTGGGTGAGCTGGTGGTGACCGTGATGCCGCGGGCGCGACCAGGTTCGCTGCCCTGGCGTCTGGGGCAGGCCGACAGCCCCTCGTTCGTGGTTCCCCTCCGGGGCACGAGCTCACGTTCGCACCAGGTTGACCACTGGCTGGGTCAGGCCCAGCTCGAACACGGTGGGATGTGGATTGCGGCCGATCCGGAGACGCTCTACGAAGACGTCGTCGTTGGTGAGCAGTACGACAGCATCCTGTTCGTGCGTCGGGTCACCAGCTCACACCCGACTCCTTCGGCGCAGGATGCAGCCGCTGCGGGGTTCAGCTTTTGACGGCACGTGAGGACCCGCCGCCAGCCGCGTCATTCTCTCTCGGTGGCCTCAGCTCCCCAGTTGCAGCGAGCGTTGAGATTTCGGCCGCCTGGCCAGCGGGAGCTTCCCCCGGGGGCTCGTCGGAGATGAGGCGCGGGACCGCACCGCCGGGGACCCTGGACTGGGATCGACGCGCCAACCGAAGGAGATACTCATGACCGAGGACGCCACGACCAACAGCGCCGAGCGCGACGACCTCGTCGCCCTCCTCGACAAGCACCGCGGCCTCTTCTTGGTCACCGCCCAGGGTCTCAGCGACGAGCAGGCCCGGTCGACCCCGACGGTCAGCGCTCTCAGCCTCGGCGGCCTCATCAAGCACGTCACGTCCACCGAAGCCAGCTGGCTCGACTTCATCGAGAACGGCGCCCCGGAGCAGAGCGGTCCCGAAGAAGACAGCGCGTCGGCGTACGAGGCGTTCCTCAACGGCTTTCGGCTGCTGCCCCACGAGACCCTGGCCGGCGCGATCGAGGAGTACGAGGCGGTTGCCGCCCGGGCCGACCGCCTAATCCGCACCGTCGACCTCAGCGCCACCCACCCGCTGCCCGAGGCGCCCTGGTTCGCCAAGGAGTCGTGGAGCAACCGGCGGGTGCTGATGCACCTGATCGCCGAGACCGCCCAGCACGCCGGCCACGCCGACGTCATCCGCGAGACCATCGACGGCCAGCGCACCATGGGGTGACCTTCGGGCCTCGACCCGCACCCGACCTGAGGCGACGAAACCTCTCCCGCTCCAGGACCGAGCTCGGGTATCAGCCGCCCGGACGGAAAGCCCGGCCCAGTGACCTGCCGCCTAAGGTCTGTGGCCAGGACCTTTAGTCCCCCAGAGCCGGTTCGGACACAGAAGACCTTGCCGGACGGCTCATCAACCGAGAAAATGAGCATAGTGCCGGAAAAAACGGTCCACCAACGGGACGCGTCGCCCCCCGGTGGGACCACGACCAGACAGAATGAGCGCCGTGAAGGTTACCCCACCACCTCGACGGGCGTTGGCTGCT
>JBBQAB010000436.1:0-5920 GCA_038198385.1 Propionibacteriales bacterium | reverse complement strand
TTACGAATGAGTGTGATCGGCACCAACTACCTGGGTGCCACCCATGCCGCGGGCATGGCTGAGTTCGGTCATCAGGTCATCGGGGTCGACATTGATACCGACCGCGTCAAGACGCTGAACGCCGGCGAGTCCCACATCTTCGAAGTCGGGCTCGAGCCGTTGCTGGCCAAGCACACCTCGTCGGGGCGCCTCAGCTTCACGACCGACTACGCCGAGATCGCGGACTGGGCCGACGTGCACTTCCTTGCTCTGGGTACGCCCTCGGGTCCGGGCGGAGCCGCGGACCTGAGCCAGCTGCACGCCGCCGTCGACCGGCTCGCGCCGCTGCTGAACGAGCCCTGCCTGGTCGTCGGCAAGTCCACCGTCCCGGTCGGGACCGCTCTCCAGCTCGAGGAACGGCTGCGTCGGCTGGCGCCGGCCGGTGACGCCATCGAGGTCGCGTGGAACCCGGAGTTCCTACGCGAGGCGTACGCGGTGGAGGACACCCTGCGCCCGGACCGGCTGGTCTTCGGCACCCATTCGGCGCACGCCCTGGAGGTGCTGCACGAGATCTACTCGATCCCGCTCTCGGACCGGACACCGCTGGTCGAGTGCGACATCGCCACGGCCGAGCTGATCAAGGTGGCGGCCAACGCCTTCCTGGCCACCAAGATCAGCTTCATCAACGCCATGTCGCAGATGTGCCAGGCGGCCGGGGGCGACGTGACCCTGCTCGCCGACGCCATCGGCTTCGACAAGCGGATCGGTCGGGAGTTCCTGAACGCCGGGCTGGGCTTCGGCGGCGGCTGCCTGCCCAAGGACATCAAGGCCCTGGCCCACCGCGCCAACGAGCTCGGCGTCACCGTCCTGAGCGACTTCATCCACTCCGTCGAGGCGATCAACGACGGCCAGCGGATCGAGCTGGCCGAGCTGGCCATCGACCAGGCCGGCGGCGACGTCCAGGGCAAGCGGATCGCCGTCCTCGGCGCGGCGTTCAAGCCCGGCACCAACGACACCCGCAACTCCCCCGCCCTCACCGTGGCCGACCGGCTGCACGAGAGCGGCGCCGATGTACGGATCTACGACCCGCAGGCCCGGCTGCCACCCCGCGAGGGCTTCACCCAGGTTGCGAGTGTGGAGCAGGCGCTGCTGGGTGCGGAGATCGTGCTGCACCTGACCGAGTGGCCCGAGTTCCGCCAGCTCGACCCGGAGCGGCTCGGCAAGCTGGTGAAGCGGAAGATCATCATCGACGGTCGGCTCAAGCTGCAGGCCGCGAGCTGGCGCAACGCCGGCTGGAAGGTCGTCCAGATCGGTCGCGCCGGCTCGATGTGACCCGTGGGCGTACGCCCTGCCGCAGCACCCGTGGGCGTGCGCTCCCGCAGCACCCGCAGGACCCGGTGGGACCACCCGGGTCCCCCGGGTTCTGCGTCGTCTGGGCCCAGGTGAGGTGCACAACGGCGCAGACGGGCACGATAACGTCTAGGGCGTGACCGACACCGACCAGAGCCCCACTTCCGGCACCATCATCTACACCCGTACCGACGAGGCGCCGGCGCTGGCGACGTACTCGCTGCTGCCGATCATCCAGGCGTACGCCTCGACCGCCGGGGTCCGCGTGGAGACCCGCGGCATCTCGCTGTCCGGCCGGATCCTGGCCCAGTTCCCGGAGCGGCTGACCGAGGACCAACGGGTTGACGACGCGCTCAGCGAGCTCGGCGCCCTGGCCAAGAAGCCCGAGGCCAACATCATCAAGCTGCCCAACGTCTCGGCGTCCGTGCCACAGCTCAAGACCGCAGTCACCGAGCTGCAGGGCCAGGGCTACGACCTGCCCGACTACCCCGACAACCCGGTGACCGAGGAGGACCGCGAGGTCCGCGCTCGCTACGACAAGGTCAAGGGCAGCGCGGTCAACCCGGTCCTGCGCGAGGGCAACTCCGACCGTCGGGCGCCCGCCTCGGTCAAGCAGTACGCCCGCAGCCACCCGCACTCCATGGGGGCCTGGTCGCACGCCTCGCGCACCAACGTGGCCCACATGGACGCCGGCGACTTCCGCTCCACCGAGACCTCGGCGGTCATCGAGTCGGACGGCTCGCTGCGGATCGAGCTGGTCGGTGCCGACGGCACCACCACGGTCCTGCGGCCGGAGGTGCCGGTCCTCGCCGGTGAGGTCGTGGACGCCGCCGTGCTGCGCGTCACCGCCCTCCGGGCCTTCCTGACCGAGCAGATCACCCGGGCCAAGGCCGACGGCGTGCTCTTCTCGGTGCACCTGAAGGCGACCATGATGAAGGTCTCCGACCCGGTAATCTTCGGCCACGCCGTCCAGGCCTTCCTGCCCGAGGTGTTCGCCACCTACGGCGCCGACATCGCCGCCGCCGGTCTGAGCCCCAACAACGGGCTGGGCAGCATCCTGGCCGGGCTGGACGGGCTGGACAACGGCGCCGAGATCAGGACCGCGGTCGAGCAAGGACTGGCCGCGGGGCCCGACTTGGCCATGGTCGACTCCAACCGCGGGATCACCAACCTGCACGTCCCCAGCGATGTGATCGTGGACGCCTCGATGCCGGCCATGATCCGCACCTCCGGCCACATGTGGGGTCCCGACGGGAACGAGGCCGACACCCTCGCGGTCATCCCCGACTCCTCCTACGCCGGCATCTACCAGGTCGTCCTGGACGACTGCCGGGCCCACGGGGCCTATGACCCGACCACCATGGGCTCGGTGGCCAACGTCGGCCTGATGGCGCAGGCGGCCGAGGAGTACGGCTCCCACGACAAGACCTTCGAGACCGCGACCGAGGGCATCGTACGGGTGGTGGACACGACCGGGACCACGGTGCTGGAGACCGCGGTCGGCGCCGGTGACATCTGGCGGATGTGCCAGACCAAGGACGCGCCCATCCAGGACTGGGTCAAGCTCGCCGTGACCCGGGCCCGGGCCGCGGGCACCCCGGCCGTCTTCTGGCTGGACCCGGGCCGCGCGCACGACGCCAACCTGATCGCCAAGGTCGAGCGCTACCTGCTCGACCACGACACCGACGGCCTGGATATCAGCGTCAAGACCCCCGAGGACGCGATCGCCTTCTCCCTGGAGCGGATCCGGCGGGGGGAGGACACCATCTCGGTGACCGGCAACGTGCTGCGGGACTACCTGACGGACCTGTTCCCGATCCTCGAGCTCGGCACCTCGGCCAAGATGCTGTCGGTGGTCCCGCTCATCAACGGGGGCGGTCTGTTCGAGACCGGCGCCGGCGGGTCGGCCCCCAAGCACGTGCAGCAGCTGGTCAAGGAGAACTACCTGCGCTGGGACAGCCTGGGCGAGTTCCTGGCCCTGGCCGTCAGCCTGGAGCACCTGGCCACGACCACGGACAACCCTCGCGCCCAGGTGCTCGCCGACACCCTCGACCGGGCGACCGGGACCTTCCTCAACCAGGACAAGTCCCCCACCCGCCGGGTCGGTGGCATCGACAACCGGGGCAGCCACTTCTTCCTGGCCCTCTACTGGGCCCAGGAGCTGGCCGCCCAGCCCGTGGACCCGGAGCTGGCCACGGCCTTCTCGGCGGTCGCCGAGCAGCTGGCGGCTGAGCAGGACACCATCACCGCCGAGCTGCTGGCCGTGCAGGGCTCCCCGGCCGACATCGGGGGCTACTACCGCCCCGACGACGCCCTCGCCACCGCGGTGATGACCCCGTCGGCGACCCTGAACGCGACGATCGCGAGCCTGACCGCCTAGTCACCTCCGCGTACCGGCCCGCACGGGCGTACTGCCCCCGTCCCCGCCGCCGCGGGGCGGGGGCGTTCGGTCGTCCCCCGCCGTGTGACCCGGAGGGGCTCGCGGCGGACCTCCTGAGCCGGTACCGGACCGACGTTGCTAGCGTCATGCCCCGAACGCACTACCGCATCGTCGTGATATCGAGGGAGAGCCCGTGAGCACACCCGTCAAGGTCGCCGTCACCGGAGGCGCCGGTCAGATCTGCTACAGCCTGCTGTTCAAGATCGCGTCCGGGGCGCTGCTGGGCCCGGACCAGCCGGTGGAGCTGCGGCTGCTGGAGATCACTCCGGCCCTGAAGGCGCTGGAGGGTGTGGTGATGGAGCTCGACGACTGTGCCTTCCCGCTGCTGAGCAAGGTGGAGATCGGCGACGACGCGACCAAGGTGTTCGACGGCGTCAACCTCGCCTGCCTCGTCGGGGCCCGCCCGCGGTCCAAGGGCATGGAGCGCGGTGACCTGCTCGAGGCCAACGGGGCCATCTTCAAGCCCCAGGGCCGCGCGCTGAACGACCATGCGGCCGACGACATCAAGGTGCTCATCACCGGCAACCCGGCCAACACCAACGCGCTGATCGCCATGAGCAACGCCCCCGACATCCCCCGGGAGCGGTTCAACGCCCTCACCCGGCTCGACCACAACCGCGCCATCGCGCAGCTGGCCGCCAAGACCGGCACCTCGGTCACCGACGTCACCCACATGACGGTTTGGGGCAACCACTCCGCCACCCAGTACCCGGACCTGTTCAACGCGCTGGTCAACGGCCAGAACGCCGCGGCCATGGTCGGGGACCAGGAGTGGCTGGAGGGCACCTTCCTGCCCACCGTGCAGAAGCGCGGCGCGGCGATCATCGAGGCCCGCGGGGCGAGCTCGGCGGCCAGCGCGGCCAGCGCGACCGTCGACCACATGCGCGACTGGGTGCTCGGCACCGCCGACGGCGACTGGGTCTCCATGTCGGTCCCCTCCGACGGCTCGTACGGCGTCCCCGAGGGCATCATCTCCTCGTTCCCGTGCACCGCCTCCGAGGGCACCTACAGGATCGTCCCCGACCTGGAGATCAACGACTTCTCCCGGGCCAAGATCGACGCCACGGTGGCGGAGCTCGTCGAGGAGCGCGAAGCCGTGCAGAGCCTCGGCCTGATCGGCTGAGCCCGACCCCCACCCCAGGCCCTTCCCCGGGGCCGCTACCCCAAGCCCGCAACCGAACCGAGGACAGACAGACATGAGCGACCAGCAACCTCCGTCGGACGGACGACCCGGCGACCCGTACGCCTCCCCGTACGGGCAGTCGGCCGACGGTCCGGGCGGGTACCCCCAGCAGGGTCACCCACCTGAGGGCTACCCCCAGCAGGGCTACCCGGAGCAGGGCTACCCGCAGCAGGGGTACCCGCAGCAGCAGGGGATGACTCCGGCCTACGGCGGCACCCCGTACGCCCAGGGACCGCAGGAGCACCCCCAGGGCACGGTCATCCTCGTGCTGGGCATCCTCGGCTTCTTCACCGTGATCACCGCGGTGATCGCCTGGGTGATGGGAAGCCGGGCGCTCAAGGAGATTCGCGCCAGCGGCCTGCACTACAGCAACGAGCAGTCCATCGTGGTCGGCCGGATCCTCGGCATCATCGTCACGGTGCTGACCCTGCTCTCCATCCTGGCGATCGTGGTCTTCGGGGTGGCACTGGTGGGCCTCAGCCAGAGCCAGTAGTCCCGGGTCGGTCCCGGCCCAGGGGCCGGGAACCACGCCCGGGCCCGGCTGGGTCCAGCCCACGTCGGTCCGGGCCTTACCCGGGGTCCGGGCTCACTTCGGGCCGGGCACCGCCATGGCCAGCGCGGCGATGGCCATACCGGTGAACAGCAGGGCCGCCACGTCGAAGCCCTTGCCCCGGACGCGCAGCAGGCCGGCCCCCCGCTCGGAGAGGGCCAGCCGCAGGAGCGCACCCACGACCAGGGCCGCCCCGACGACAACGCAGCCGGGACGCCACGTCTGCGAGCCCAGGACGGCCACCAGGAGCCCGGCGAGAACACCGCACACCACAACCGCCAGCGGCCAGCGGCGGGCCGTAGAGTGGCCCACGACCCGCTCGTTCCTGGCCACCGTCAGCCCGCAGCCAGACGCTCGGCGCGCTCCACCACGTTGCTGAGCAGCATGGCCCGCGTCATCGGGCCGACGCCGCCGGGCA
>JBBQAB010000435.1:0-5920 GCA_038198385.1 Propionibacteriales bacterium | reverse complement strand
CGTCGGCCAGCGCGCCGGTGGGCAGCGGATCTGGCGCATCGAGGGGGCCAAGGTGACCGAGGTGGACACCCACACCCTCGGCAAGGGCCGGATCCTCGCCTTCAAGATCTCCCCCGACGGGACCCGGATGGCGATGGTCCGTCAGGGCCGGTCCGGACCTCAGCTCGGCCTGGCCCGGATCACCCGTTCCGACAAGGTCGTGGTCGACGGATGGCGGGTGCTCAACACCACCCAGGACGGGGCGCAGCTGGTGCGACGGCTGGCCGACGTCGGCTGGCTCGACGCGACGACCCTGCTGGTGCTGGGGGCGGCGAGCAAGGACGCAGCCCTGGCCCCCATCCGGGTGAGCCAGGATGCGTCCTCGATCAAGCCCGAGACCCAGCCCAGCACCCCGAACGCCATCGAGCTGACGGTGCTGCCCCGGACCGGTACCGCCATCGTGGTGGACCGCAGCGGCCAGACCTTCCGCGACGACGGCAACGTGTGGCGGCCCTTCGCGGACGGTCTCAGCACGGTCGCCTACCCCGGCTGAGCAGGCCGGATCGCATCGGCCGGGCGGGCCGGGCCGGGCCGGGCCGGGCCGGTTGACTCTGCGCACAGGAGCCGCCGTCCACAGGCAGCCGCTGTCCACAGGGGCCGCCGGCCCGCGTCGTCCCCAGAACGGCTCCGTCGCCGGTTGGAGGAACCCCGACGGGGGCATCCTCCCCACGTGCAGTGGCGACGGTGGGTCTCGGCGGCGGGCGACCTGGTTCTGGGGGCGTGCTGCCCCGGTTGTGAGGAGCCCGGCTGGGGTCTGTGCGCGCCCTGCCGGTCCGCACTCGCGCGTTTCCGCCCCGGCCCGCACGCTCCCACCCCTGCCCCGGAGGGGTTCCCGACGACCGTGGCCGCTGGGCCGTACGACGAGGTGGTCCGGCGGCTGGTCACGGCCCACAAGGAACGCCAGGCCCTGACGCTGACCCCGCTGCTCGCCGGTCGGCTGGCGCTCAGCATCGAGGTGCTCCTGGACGGGCCGGGCGGGCGGGCGTCCCGCCGGGGGCCGGTGTGGCTGGTGCCGGTGCCCTCGGCCGCCCGGGCGGTCCGGGAGCGGGGCTTCGACGCCACGGGGTCGATGGCCCGTCACTCGGCCCGGTTGCTGCCCCCGGGGCACGCCGTGGTCGTCTGGCCGGTCCTGGTGCAGCGCCGGGGGGTGGCCGACCAGGCGGGGCTGGACGCCGCGGACCGGGCCGCGAACCTGCGGGGGGCCGTACGGCTGGCCCGGGGCCCGGTGCGGGGACACCGGCTGGGCGGCGGCCGGCTGCTCGCCGAACCGCCTCCGGGGTCCCCGGTGGTGTTGGTCGACGACGTGGTGACCACCGGCAGCAGCCTGGCCGAGTCCGCCCGGGTGCTCCGGGAGGGTGGGTTCACCGTCCTGGGGGCGGCGACGGTGGCCGCCACCCGCCGCCGCGGTCCGGCGCCCGGGGCGACGCGGCGCCCCTGTGCTCCCGGGTCTGACCGGGCGCGGAGCGGGGGACTGAGAAGTGGGTGAGGATCGGGTGCCCACCGTAGCCAGGATGGGGGGCGGGGACTAACGTCACGTTATGGCGCTCCTGCCCCAGAAGGTTCCGGCTGAACCGGACTTCGGGCTGCACGGGGCGCTGTGTGTTTCCCCCACCCCGCCGTCGTGAGACGGACCACCAAATCCACTGGAGGTTGTCATGGATGTTGTCGTCAAGAGCCGGCACTGCAACGTGCCGGATCAGTTCCACTCCTACGTCGAGGACAAGATCACGCGGCTCGAGAAGCTCGACGACCGGGTCATCCGGGTCGAGGTCGAGGTCTCGGCGGAGCGGAACAAGCGACAGCACGACCAGGCCAGTCGGGTGGAGATAACGCTGCGCACCAAGGGGCCGGTGGTGCGGGCCGAGGCAGCCGCCGAGGACAAGACGGCGGCCTTCGACCTGGCCCTCGACAAGTTGATGGCCCAGCTCCGCAAGGCTGCCGACCGCAAGCGCGTACACCGGGGCCAGCACGCGCCTCGTTCCCTGCACGAGGCCGCAGCCAAGGTGCCGGTGACCAACGGGGTGTCGGTGCCCGACGAGGAGGCCCCCCAGACCATCGCCGGGATGGCCGTGGAAGGGGACGGGCCCCTGGTCGTCCGCGAGAAGCAGCACACCGCGGCCCCCATGACCCTGGACCAGGCGCTGCTGGAGATGGAGCTCGTGGGACACGACTTCTACCTCTTCATGGACGCCGAGCACCACGCCCCGAGTGTCGTCTACCGCCGGCGGGCCTACGACTACGGCGTGATCCGGCTCGACACCGCCGAGATGCTCGTCGGGAGCCGCTGAGACCTCCGGCCGCCGGGTCTTCCCTGGCCCGGCGGCCAGCACGGTCCCCCGGGACCGGCCGCCGACCGCGCGCCGGGGACCCGGGCTAGCCTTCCCCGGGTGCACCGCGTACGCCTGTCCCCGGACCAGACGCGACGGGTCGCCCTCACCGCCCAGGGGTTCGGGGCCCCCCGGCCGGACCGGCCGGTCTCTTTTCGTGACGTGTCGGCCATTTCCCGACGCCTCGGCCAGTTCCAGATCGACTCGGTCAACATCGTCACCCGGGCCCACTTCATGCCCCTGTTCTCCCGGCTCGGCGGCTACGACGTCGGGCTCCTGGAACGGGCGGCCCACCAGCCTCCCCGACGGCTGTTCGAGTACTGGGGGCACGCGGCGAGCCTGGTCGACGTCAGCCTGCAGCCACTGCTGCGGTTCCGGATGCAGGAGGGCTACCGCGACGTCTGGGGCGGCGTCGAGCGGGTAGCCCAGGAGAACCCCGCCCTGGTGGACCGGGTCCGGCAGGAGGTCGCGGACCGGGGACCCGTCAGCGCCCGGGACCTGGAGGTGGTCGAGGACCGCGACCGCAGCCACTGGGGATGGAACTGGTCGGCGGTCAAGACGGTGCTGGAGTGGCTGTTCTACTGCGGCGAGGTGTCCTCGGTCCGACGCAACCGCCAGTTCGAGCGGGTCTACGACCTGACCGAACGGGTGCTGCCCGCCGCCATCCTGGCCCAGCCGACCCCCTCGCCACAGGACTCCGTCACCGGGCTGGTCCGGAGGGCGGCGCAGGCGCTGGGGGTGGCCAGCGAGCTCTGCCTGCGGGACTACTTCCGGACCCGCCCGGCCATGACCCGGCTCGCGGTCCAGGAGCTGGTCGCCGCCGGTGAGCTCGTCCCGGTCGAGGTTCCGGGCTGGTCGGGCCGTGCGGTCTACCTGTGGCACCAGGCACGGGTCCCGCGGCGGCTGGAGGAGGGCCGGGCCCTGCTCAGCCCGTTCGACTCCCTGGTCTTTGAGCGGGACCGGCTCGAGCGGATCTTCAACTTCCGCTACCGGATCGAGATCTACGTGCCCGAGGTCAAGCGGGTGCACGGCTACTACGTCTACCCGTTCCTGCTCGGGGACTCCCTGGTCGCGCGGGTAGACCTCAAGGCCGACCGGGCCGCCGGCGTCCTGCGGGTCAGCTCCGCCTGGGCCGAGCCCGGGGTCGACCAGGTCCGGGTGGCCTCCGCGCTGGCGGCCGAGCTGAGCGACCTCGCGACTTGGCAGGGGCTGACCGGCCTCGACGTCCGGCCGCGGGGGGACCTGGCCCCCGTCCTGGCCCGGTTCTGCTGAGCCCGCCCGTTCGGCCGGACGGGCCCGTACGCCGCGCTGGTCCGGGTCGGGTCGGTACCCCTGCCGCGAGACTGGCCTACGATGGAGGGCGCGCCTGGACCGGGCGGGAGCTGATCCCGTACGCCGCTCAGGCGCCTCAGACCGGGCACGTGGGTGACAACTAGGTAAGGGAGCCAGTTTCCGTGGCTTTGATGGACAGGCTGCTGCGCGTCGGCGAGGGCAAGATCCTCAAGCAGCTCAAGGGTCTCAGCAACCAGGTCAACGCGATCGAGGAGGACTTCGTCGCGATGAGCGACGACGAGCTCCGTGGTCAGACCGGGGATTTCAAGTCTCGCTTCGAGAAGGGCGAGACGCTCGAGTCTCTGCTGCCCGAGGCGTTCGCCACCGTGCGGGAGGCCAGCAACCGGGTCCTCGGGAAGCGGCACTTCGACGTCCAGATCATGGGGGCCGCAGCGCTGCACCTGGGAAACATCGCCGAGATGAAGACCGGTGAGGGCAAGACCCTGGTCGCCACCGCGCCGTCCTACCTCAACGCCCTGACCGGGCGCGGGGTGCACGTGGTCACGGTGAACGACTACCTGGCCAAGTTCCAGTCCGAGCAGATGGGCCGGATCCACCACTTCCTGCACCTGGAGGTCGGCGCAATCCTCTCGCAGATGACTCCGGCTGAGCGGCGCGTGGCCTACCACGCCGACGTCACCTACGGCACGAACAACGAGTTCGGCTTCGACTACCTGCGCGACAACATGGCCCTCACCCTGGACGACTGCGTCCAGCGTGAGCACCACTTCGCCATCGTCGACGAGGTCGACTCGATCCTGATCGACGAGGCCCGGACGCCGCTGATCATCTCCGGCCCCGCGGAGGACTCACACCGCTGGTACCCCGAGTTCGCCAAGATGGTGGACCGGCTGCGCCGCGATGAGCACTACGAGGTGGACGAGAAGAAGCGCACGGTTGCCATCCTCGAGGGCGGCATCGACCAGGTCGAGGACCGGCTGGGCATCGACAACCTGTACGAGTCGGCGAACACCCCGCTCATCTCCTACCTCAACAACGCCATCAAGGCCAAGGAGCTCTTCACCAAGGACAAGGACTACGTCGTCGTCGAGGGCGAGGTCCTGATCGTGGACGAGCACACCGGTCGCTCCCTGGTCGGACGGCGCTACAACGAGGGCCTGCACCAGGCGATCGAGGCCAAGGAGCGGGTCGAGATCCGCGACGAGTACCAGACGCTGGCCACCGTCACCCTGCAGAACTACTTCCGGATGTACGAGAAGCTTTCGGGCATGACTGGCACGGCGCTGACCGAGGCGAGTGAGTTCCAAAAGATCTACGGCCTTGGCGTGGTGCCGATCCCCACCAACCGGGACATGGTCCGGATGGACAAGCGGGACCTCATCTACCGCACGGAGGAGGCCAAGTTCGAGGCCATCGTGCACGACATCGCCGAGCGGCACGAGAACGGCCAGCCGGTGCTGATCGGTACCGCCTCGGTGGCGAAGTCCGAGCTCCTCTCCACCCTGCTGAAGCGGGCCGGGGTGCCGCACGAGGTGCTGAACGCCAAGCAGCACGAGCGGGAGGCCGCGATCGTGGCCATGGCCGGGGCCAAGGGCGCCGTCACCGTCTCCACCAACATGGCCGGCCGCGGGACCGACATCATCCTCGGCGGCAACGCCGAGTTCCTGGCCGACAAGAAGCTCCACGAGCAGGGCATCGACCCGGTCGAGCACTCCGAGGAGTACGAGGCCCGCTACCCCGAGGTCCTGAACGCCTTCGAGGAGCAGACCGCCGCCGAGCACGTCGAGGTCGTGGAGGCGGGTGGCCTCTACGTGGTGGGCTCTGAGCGGCACGAGTCGCGCCGCATCGACAACCAGCTCCGCGGACGTTCCGGACGGCAGGGGGACCCGGGGGAGAGCCGCTTCTACCTCTCGCTCGGCGACGACCTGATGCGGCTGTTCAAGTCCGACATCGTCGAGTGGGTGCTGCAGGCGCTCAAGATGCCTGACGACCAGCCGATCGAGAACAAGCGCGTCTCCTCCTCCATCGCCAGCGCGCAGGGCCAGGTGGAGTCGCAGAACTTCGAGATCCGGAAGAACATCCTCAAGTACGACGACGTGATGAACCGCCAGCGTCACGCCGTCTACGGTGACCGGCGCAAGGTTCTCGAGGGCGCCGACGTGGAGCCCCGCCTGCGCTCCACCGTCGACTCGGTCGTGGAGCAGTACGTGGTCGCGGCCACCGAGGGTTTCGCGGAGGACTGGGACCTCGAGCAGCTGTGG
>JBBQAB010000434.1:0-6511 GCA_038198385.1 Propionibacteriales bacterium | reverse complement strand
GCCGTCGGCCGGGGGGTGCTCGGACAGGGCGACGGCGACCCAGGCCGCCAGGGCCCGCACCGCCGCCCCTCCGCTGCGGCCTTGGGCGCGCTCGGAGCGCACGATGGGGGCGATCCGGACCCGGACCTTGGTGGCGCCGTTGATGGCGATCTGGCTGAGACGGTGCTCGATGCGGGCGTTCTCGAACCGCTCCAGCAGGGCCGCACGGTAGTCCTCCAGGGCCAGCCCCGATGACGGTAGAGCACGAACGGCCTCATCCCAGAACTCCTCCACCCAGCCGCGGCAGACCGGGTCGGCGATGGCCGCGGCCACGGTGTCGTGCCCGGCCAGCAGACCGGCGTACGCCATCAGGGTGTGCGAGCCGTTCAGCAGCCAGAGCTTGCGGCTCTCGAAGGGCCCGATGTCGTCGACGAAGCGCGCACCGGCGGTCTCCCAGGCCGGCCGCCCCGCGGGGAACGCGCCGCTGAGCACCCAGTCCCGGAACGGCTCGGTGACGACCGGGGCCCGGTCGTTCCACCCGGTGAGCTCGGCGGCGATCCGGACGTCCTCCGGCTGGGTGGTCGGGGTGATCCGGTCCACCGAGGTGGAGACGAAGGTGACGTGGTCGGCGATCCAGCGGGCCGTCTCCGGTGAGACCTGCTCGGCCAGCGCGGTCAGACCGCGACCGACGAGGGGCCCGTTGTCGGGCATGTTGTCGCAGGGCACGACCGCCAGTCCGCCCACCCCGGCGCGACGGCGGGCGTCGAGCCCGAGCACGAGGCGACCGAGCGTCGTGACGGGACCGGAGTCGAACGTGTCCGGCAGCGACGGGGAGCCCAGCACGCGGCTCAGCCAGGCGATGTCGTCGCGGACCAGCGGGTCGTCCTCGTCGGGTCGGCCCTCCGGGGTCAGCCGGTAGCCGGCCTCGGTGACCGTCAGGGTGACCAGGGCGGTGCCGGGGGAGGCGAGCAGCTGGACGAACCGGTCCAGGTCCGCCCCGTCCCTGGCCTCCACCAGGTTGGGGATGACCGTCGCGGTGTCACCGTCGGGGGATCGCTCGACCAGGGTGTAGAGCCCGTCCTGCTGGGCCAGGTCCTCGGCCGCCTGTGGGGTCCGGCCGGTGAAGGCGGCGATGCCCCAGTCCGGGCCGTCGGCCGCCGCCGCGGTGAACCAGGCCTGGTGGGCGCGGTGGAAGGCGCCTAGACCGACGTGCACGATACGGACGGGCGGGTGGGGGGCGGCGCCCGCGTACGCGGTGAGTGCAGCCCGACTGAGGTCGCCGTGGACCGACTGCGTGGTGCTCGGTGCGGACACCGTGGTTCCTCTCCTGGTGGGTGGTGGTGGCCAGCCGGCAGGTTCGCTCGGCTGGCCACCCGGGGTGCAGGCGGCCCTTCGTCCGGGCCTGCGCGCCTCAGTCGTCGCGGGAGTCCTTGACCTGGGCGACCAGCTGCGTGGGGTTGATGAAGCGCAGCGCGACGACCAGGATG
Organism: Propionibacteriales bacterium; assembly: GCA_038198385.1. Classification (GTDB taxonomy): domain Bacteria; phylum Actinomycetota; class Actinomycetes; order Propionibacteriales; family Propionibacteriaceae; genus Microlunatus. The sequence continues at coordinate 5,045 of JBBQAB010000434.1, read as the reverse complement.
ACCAGCATCAGCGCGGTGTAGATCACCCCCATGGACGAGATGAGCTGTCGAGCCTCGCCACCGCCGGCACTGGTCATGGCGCGGTAGATCGCCACCACCAGGGTGTCCGACGACGGACCGGACACCAGGAAGGTGAGGTCGAACATGCCGACGGTCCGGACCAGGACGAGGATGCTCGCGGCCAGGATGCCGGGCACCAGCAGGGGAGCCAGGATCCTGGTGAAGACCCGTTGGGTGCTCGCCCCGCACATCCGGGCCGCGTTCTCGATGGCCGGGTTGATCTGCTCGATGAACGGCGTCATGGTGACGATCACGAACGGGACCGACGGCACCAGGTTGACCAGGATGACGGCCAGCACGGTGCGGCCGAGCCCGACGTTGTACATCACGGTGGCGAGCGGAATGCCGAAGGTGATGGGCGGGATCAGGATCGGCAGCAGGAACAACAGCATCACCAGGCTCTTGCCCGGGAACTTGCTCCGGGCCAGCACGTAGGAGGCCGGGACCCCGACGACGACCGAGACGACGATCACCACCACGGCCACCAGCAACGTCACGCCGATGATGTGGGTGAGGTCGAACCGCGTCCACACCTCGCCGTACCAGGAGGTGGTGAACCGCTCGGGCAGCCAGGTGCTGAACCAGGGCTTGCCCAGCGAGTCGACCAGGACGCTGATCACGATGCCAAACAGGAAGATGAAGAACGCCGCGATGCCGGCCCAGACGAACCAGGTGCTCGGGGCCGCGGCCAGCGACTTCTCGCCCGGCGCCAGGCTCTTGCCGGGCCCCTTCGGCGTCTTGGTGGTCTTCGGTGACGGGGTCAGCTCGACCCGGTCCGTGAGTGTGGTGTTGGCCATCAGCCCTTACCTCCGGTGGAACCCTTGTAGAGGAAGGAGCGGCCCAGGAAGACGATCGCGATCACGATCAGCTCTGCCACCCCCATCATCATGGCGATGGTGGACGCCATGCCGTAGTCGAGCTGTTCGGCGAAGGCGCGGTAGGCCATCAGGGCCATCACCCGGGTCTCCCCGGACGCGTCACCGACGAGTCGGGCGGACGGGAACACGCTGAAGGCCAGCACGAAGGTCAGGATGAAGGTGGTGGCCAGCCCGGGCGCCAGCAGCGGCAGGGTGACGCGGCGGAACCGCTGCTTCCAGTTGGCCCCGAGGGTCTTGGCGGCCGCCTCCAGCGAGGGGTCGATCCCGGACAGGTACGACGAGATCAGCAGGTAGGCGAACGGGAACCCCGAGATGACTAACGAGAACATCACGCCGAGGTAGTTGTTCACGAGCTGGAGCGGCGCGTCGATGACCCCGATCCCCATCAGGAACCGGTTGAGCCACCCCTGTCGCCCCGCGAAGATCAGCAGACCCTGGGCCGTGAGCACCGTGCCGAGCGTGATCGGCAGCACCAGCAGCGTCTGCAGGGTCCGCTTCCCCCGGAACTTGTTACGCAGCTTGAACGCAATCGGGATGGAGATGAGCACGTTGAACAGCGCGGCCGGCAGGGCCAGCCGCATCGTGAGTCGGACCGAGTCGAAGATGAAGGCGTCCCGGAAGAACGCCGAGTAGTTGGCCAGGATCCCCCCTCCCCACTGCGCCTGGGTGGCGGCCAGGGGCTGGAAGGTGAGCCCGATGCCGTACAGGAAGGGGTAGACGAACAGTCCCACCGTCAGGACGACCGCCGGCACCAGCAGCAGGAGCCGGCTGCTCACCCCCCGCTCCGCCAGCCGGTGACTGAGGCTCGCTGTGCTCTTGACCTGAGCCGAGGTCGCCGTGGTCATCCGCGCACCTCCGCGAGCTCCCGCTGCTCGCTGGACACGGTGTCCAGGTTGCTGCGGTAGACCAGAGCCCGACGCGGGTCCAGCGAGAGGGTGACCGTGGTGCCGGGCACCGGTGCCGTCTCGGCGTGCACGAAGAGGTTCTGACCCGCCTCCGTGGTCACCCCGACCGCGAACTCGCGTCCCTGGTACTCGACCACGTTCACCAGCGCCGGGAACAGGTTGTGTCCCGGTGCGGCGTGCCGCTCCTCGGCGACCACGTTGAGGTCGGTGGGTCGGACGGCGACCCGGACGGAGTCACCGACCTGGGCCTCCTGGACCAGGGTGGCGTCCAGGGACAGACCAGCCCCGACCACCCGGGCGGTCGGACCCGAGATCGACTCGATCTTGACGTCGATCAGGTTCCGGTAGCCCATGAAGTCGGCGACGTGCCAGTTGGCCGGGTTGTTGTGCAGCTCCTGCGGGGTCCCGACCTGCTGCACCCGGCCCTCCCGCAGCACCACCAGCCGATCGGCCAGTGACAGCGCCTCCTCCTGGTCGTGGGTCACGTAGACGGTGGTCAGGCCGAGGGTCTGGTGCAGCCGTCGGATCTCGGTCCGCATCTCCAGCCGCAGCTTGGCGTCGAGGTTGGACAGCGGCTCGTCCATCAGGACCAGCCGCGGCTCCAGCACCACCGCACGGGCGATGGCCACGCGCTGCTGCTGGCCGCCGGACATCTGTCCCGGGAGCTTCTTGGCGTGTTCCTCGAGCTTGACCAGGGCCAGGCCCTCGGCCACCCGTCGGGTGACCTCAGCCTTGGGCAGGTTCCGCATCTGGAGACCGAAGGCGATGTTCTTCTCCACCGTGAGGTGGGGGAACAGCGCGTAGTTCTGGAACACCATCCCGAAGTCGCGCTTCTCCGACGGGAGGAGGTCGACCCGTTCGTCGTCGATCAGGATCTCGCCGTGGGTGAGGGGAAGCAGCCCCGCGAGGCAGTTCAACGCGGTCGACTTCCCACAACCCGACGGTCCGAGCAGGGCGATGAACTCCCCTGACCGGATCGTCAGGTTGAGGTCGACCAACGCGTCGCGACCTCCGAACCGACGACCGACATCCTTTAGCTGAAGGGACTCAAACGTGTTAGCCGACAGCGACATGGTCTACCCCTGGTACTTTCCGGCGCCGACCTGGCGGTCCCACAGGTCGAAGGCCTTGACGAGCTCCGCCGGCTTCAGCGGGGTGGCCTTCGGCTGCTTCTCGATCAGCGCGTCATACCAGTCCCGCCCGTACTGCTTGATGATGTCCTGGCTGGCCTGCGGGGCCTTGTCCAAGGTCGCACCTTGGACGGCCGGGCCGGGGTAGAAGTACCCGCTGTCGTACGCCATGGCGTTCAGCTCGGGCGTCAGTATGGCCTGCAGCAGCAGCAGGATGGCCGACAGCTTGTCGGCGGACTGTCCCTGGGGCACGACGGCGTAGTGCGCGTCGGTCACCCAGGTGAAGTCGGAGAACGCGGCCGCCTGGATCGTGGCCGGCTCCTTCGCCGTCGCGCGGGGCTCGATGTCCCAGCCGGTGGTGGTCGGGATCATCGACCAGGTGCCGTCGGCCATGTTGGAGATGACCTGGCCGGTGCCGGTCGGGTAGTTGTCGACGTACTGGCCGAGGTCCTTCAGGTAGGCCCAGGTCTTGTCCCAGCCCTTCTCGGGGTCGGACGGGTCCTTGTCGCCCAGGATGTAGGGCAGGCCCTGCAGGAACGTCCGACCGGGGCCGGAGTTGGCGGGCCGGGCGTAGCCGAACTTGCCCGGGTGGGCCTTGGCCCAGGCGAGCAGCTCGGCCGGGTTCTTGGGGACGGTGGTGACGGCGTCGGGGTTGTACTGCAGCAGCGGTCCCGACGGGTAGTAGGTGGTGACCGGCCCGTAGCCCTCGGCCAGCTTCTGCATGTTGGCCGCCGGTTCCAGGTAGTTGGCCTGGTTGGACAGGCGGCTGCCGTAGTCGGTGACCAGCGGGATCCAGAGGTTCTGGCTGATACCGGCCGACAGCCCGTCGGTTCCGGTCATCACCATGTCCACCGAGAGCTTCTTGCTGTCGACCTGCGGCTTGATGGTGCCGACCAGGTCGGGCGCCCCCGCGCTCTCCCAGCTCACGCTGGAGATCACGTCCGGGTTGGCCTTGATGAACGCGTCCACCATCGGACCGGTGAGCTTCTGGTTGCCGGCCACGTCCAGGATGTGCAGGCTCACCGGGGCGGAGGGCTTGGCCGGGACGTCGGCCGGGTTCGTCACCGGGGCGGCCCCGGTCGCCGACCCGGCGTTGGGGGCACTGCAGCCACTGGCCGTCAGGGCGGCGAGGGCGACTGCAGACGCGAGATACGTCAATGTTCGACTGCGCATACGGAGTCCTTCCTTCTCATACGTCCCAGACGTCGTTGCCTGGAAGCTGGGGTCAAGCGGAGAGCTCGACCGGTCGCGCGTTGGTCTCGCGCGGGGGAGCGGGGTCCGTCGTCGGCGCGACGCCGGTCGACTGGCGGACGACCAGGTGCACCGGCATCTCCCGTTGGGGGTGGGTGTCGACCGCCCGACCCATCACATCCATCAGGACGTCGACGCTGTCACGGCCCAGCGCGGTCCGGGGAAAGCTGACCGTGGTGAGCGCGGGGGAGACCAGGGCGGCGATCGGGATGTCGTCGAAGCTGGTCACGCTCAAGTCCTGCGGGACCCGCACACCGCGCTGGCGGAGCCGGTCCAGCACCCCCACCGCCATCAGGTCGTTGTAGGCCATCACCGCGGTGACGCCGCTGGCGATGGCGAGGTCGGCGGCCTGGACCCCCCCGGAGAAGACCGGGGCGAAGCTGCCGAGCTCGATCGGATCGAGCCCGGGTGTCTGGTCGGCGAGGGTGCGGAAGGCCGCCGACCGCTTGCCGTCGGACCAGGAGGTGGTCGGCCCGCCCGCGTAGGCGATCCGACGGTGGCCCAAGGCCATCAGGTGCTGGACGGCCGCCCGGACCCCGCCGCCGTTGTCGAAGGTGAGGGCCGGCAGGTCGCCCACCCGTCGGTTGATGAGCACGAGCGGCTTCTCCCGGGCGAAGCGCTCCAGCGTCAGGTCGGAGCCTCGCGGTGAGCACAGGACCAGGCCGTCGACCTGCTGCAGCAGGCTCCGGACCACGTCGGCCTCGACCGCCGCGTCCTCCTCGGCATCGGCGATGAAGACGGCGTGTCCCCGCAGTCGGGCCCGCGCCTGGACGCCCTTTCCGATGGAGGCGAAGAAGGGGTTCTCGAGGTCGGGGACGACG
>JBBQAB010000433.1:0-3607 GCA_038198385.1 Propionibacteriales bacterium | reverse complement strand
CTGACGCAGCCGCAGCGGCCAGGACGAAGGGGAGACAGTGAAGCTCAAGACGGTGGTGGTGGCCCTGATCGCGGGGGGGACCGGATATGTGCTGGGGACCAAGGCAGGTCGGAGCCGGTTCGAGGAGATCAAGGCGCAGGCCGACCGACTGGCGCACAGCCCCACGGTGCAGTCGACCGTGGCGCACGTCGCGGACGAGTTAAAGAAGAACGCCCGCAAGCTTCCCGACCCCGTGGCCGACGTCGTGACCGCTCTGGCCGACAAGGCTCCCGACGCATGAGCACGCGTGAGATCAGGATCGGCTGCGAGTTCGTCCATCAGTCGCGCTGGAACGTCGAGACGGTGTTCCAGGTCGAGCCGGTGGCCGACCAGGCCGCCGAGCTGGCGAGCAGCACCTGGTCCTTCGATCCCGGCGGCGCCTCAAGGACCTACAGCGACCTGTACGGCAACCCCTGCCGCCGCCTCACGGTGCCGGCGGGCCGGTCGGTGATCACGTACGCAGCGACGGCGATCGTGCCCGACGCGGTCGAGGAGGCGGACGAGGATGCGCCTGAGCTGCTGCCGCACCAGCTGCCGGACGACGTCTTGATCTACACCCTGCCCAGTCGTTACTGCCTGCCCGACGTCCTCGGCGCGGAGGCATGGAAGAACTTCGGCCAGATGCCTCCCGGGTATCGACGGGTCCAGGCCGTCTCTGACTACGTGAACAACCACCTGACCTTCCAGTATGGGGCGAGCAATGCCCGCAGCACGGCCGCCGACGTGCACGCCTCCGGCTACGGCGTCTGTCGCGACTTCACCCACCTCGCGGTGTCGATGTGCCGGGCACTGAACATCCCCGCCCGCTACGTCTTCGGCTACCTGCCCGAGATCGAGGTGGCGGTGAGCGACGCTCCGATGGACTTCGCCGCCTGGATGGAGGTCTACCTCGGCGACCGGTGGTACACCTTCGACCCGCGGAACAACGAGCGCCGCAAGGGCCGGATCCTGATCGGGCGCGGCCGCGACGCCGGCGACGTGGCGATGGCCACGACCTTCGGCGCCCCGTACCTGGAGTCGATGCTGGTCATCGCCGAGGAGGCCGTCCCCGTCGCCTGACCGCGACGCAGCCGGATCGGCACCGTGAACGGCCGGAACCCCGCGAGGGTTCCGGGCCGTCGGCCTGTTCCGAGGTCCATTCGGGGTTACCGGTGGCGGCCCTGCTGCTGGCCGCCTCCGGTCCCGTCCCCGTCGCCCGTCCCGCCTCCGGTCCCGTCCCCGTCGCCCGTCCCGCCGCCGTCGCCCGTGCCGTCCCCGTCACCGGCGTCGGGAGCCTCGAGCTGGACAGTGATCACCTTGGAGGTGGCCGCCTTGAGGCTCGTGTCACCGGCGAACGTGGTCGCGAGGCGGGCGCTGGTGCCGGCCTGGTCCGCGGTGGTGGCGAAGGTGAGGGTGTAGCCGCCCTTGGCGGTGGTCGTCGCCTCGCTCAGGACGGTGGCGCCAGCGGCGTCGACCAGGGACAGGACCACGGCCTTGCCCACGACCGGCTTGTAGCCCTTCGTGGTGCGGTGCGTGAGCTTCCCTGTCAGGGTCAGCGTGTCCCCGGCGGTGGCCGAGTGGGCGGTCCGCAGGTCGAGCTTGACCTGGTCCTTGGCGTGCTTGGCCTTGACCGGCTTCTTGCTGTGGTGCGCCGAGGCGCTGTGCGTGGGTGCGACGGTCGACGGTCCGGCGGCGAGGGCGACCGGGGCGAGGGACGTCGTCAGGCCGACGGCGAGGGCGGCCGCGGCGATGGTTCGTACGAGACGCAAGGTGGGGGCTCCTCCGTGGGGACGGAGAGTATCCGTCGTCTGAATCCCCCGAGCCGCGGATCCGCGGTGCTTAAAGTTTAGTCACTAAAAGGTGAGTCGGTGAGCGATTTTCTATCTCGTCGGGAGTCGACCGGTCACACCGGCTGGGTCAGGTCCGCTACGGGGGGACAGCCCCTCCGGGTGGGCCGGGGAGGTGTCAGTCGACCTGAAGGCCCCGGCGTACGGAGCCGAGCTGGGCGACGAGCGCCGGGTCACCCATCGGGACCGCCCCCCAGAACATGGCCAGCGACTCCGGGGCACCCAGGTCGACGACGAGCACCTCGACCACGTCGCCTGCCGCCCTGGTGTCCGGGTTCTCCACCCGGATCTCGGACCGCACCAGCCAGCCGGGACGACCCCGCACGCGCACGGACTCCGAGGTGACGTCCTCCCGGCCCGTGAACCCCCGGTAGAACGCCGAGGACGCTGTGCACTCCATCACCAGCTCGGCCGCCTGCTCGGGCTGCTCGAAACCGTCGACGGTCGACAGCGCTCCGACGGCGAGCAACGCGAACCACCGCGGTTCGACCCGGTTCTCCTGAGCGCCCACGTCGTAGGCCCAGCTCAGACCGCGGGCCTCGGCCGTCGGCGCGAAGCCGGGTTGCTCGGCGAACGAGAGGCCGCCGCCGTGCACGCGACCGTCGGCGGGATGGTCCTGTCGGGCGGTCGGGTCACCCGCGGGGCAGGCCACGTCGTTCGGTGGCGCCGACGGGGAGGGCGGGGTGGTCGGTCGGGGCGGGGTGGTCGGCCGGGGAGGGGTGGTCGGTCGGGGGGAGAGCAGGCTCGGGCGGGTCGGGGGCGGCGTCGGGCGGGCGGTGGGGCTGCTGTCGTCGCCACCGGAGGCCGACGTGCCCGGTGCGGGGTCGCTGGCCGCACGGTCGGACCACCGGGGCCACAGGACCACCCCACTCACCACCAGCACCACGACCAGCGCCAGCGCGCCCAGCAGCAGTGGGAGGCCCCGGCGCCGTCCGGACGGTCGACCCGGGTCCGGCGAGCCGGGGGGCCGGTCGCCGGGGTCGGAGGTCGTCTGCACGGACCAGGTCTGGCCGTCCCAGAAGCGGTAGGCGCCCGGGGTCCCGGCGGGGTCGGGGTACCAGCCTGCTGCAGCCATCTCTCCAGGCTAAGGGCGCGTCCGGTCGGACCTCTGGACGACGCGGCCGAGCCCGGTCCCGAGCCCGGGGGCCTACGGGCCGGCTCAGAGCTGGGGACCCGTGTCGTGCGCGAGCATCGGGCCCGGTTCGGCGTGCGCGGCGGCCCGGCCCTCCCGCCAGCCGTTGGTGATCGGCAGCCGTCGGTCCCGCCCGAACGCCTTGAAGCTGATCTTGGTGCCCGGCGGGTACTGCCGCCGCTTGTACTCGGCGACGTCGACCATCCGCATCACCCGGTCGACCAGTGCAGGGTCGAAGCCCATGGCCACGATCTCCTCGCGGCCCCGGTCGCCCTCGACGTAGTCGTCCAGGATGTCGTCCAGCACCTCGTAGTCGGGCAGTGAGTCGCTGTCCTTCTGTCCCGGCCGCAGCTCGGCGCTGGGCTCCTTGACGATGCTCTTCTCGGGGATGGGCGGCGCCTCGCCGCGGGCCTCGGCGTGCTCGTTGCGCCAGCGGGACAGCTTCCACACCCAGGTCTTGGGCACGTCCTTGATCGGGGCGAAGCCGCCGACCGCGTCGCCGTAGATAGTCGAGTAGCCCACGGCGAGCTCGCTCTTGTTGCCGCAGGCCAGCACGATCGAGGGTCCGTGCTGGTTGGACTGGGCCATCCAGATCATGCCCCGGATCCGG